>SLPE01000057.1 GCA_007132145.1 Candidatus Izemoplasma sp. | reverse complement strand
GTTTCTTCGTTACTTACTTCCCAATCATTTATTGCACCTACTGAATAACCTTCAAAATCTTCGTATCCATCTGTTCCCCACGCCTCACTACCGTCCAATGTAACCTTGCCTACCCTTTGGATTGACTTTCCTTCTTCTATTGTGTCTGCGACCTCTGGTAGACTTGCACCATTAAAGCCAACAGGTAAGTCAATAGAATAATTAGCAGTAACTTCATCGTCTAATTCTTCTTCAACCACTCTTACTTCTTCATATTGAATTGGTAAGTCATCTTCTTCAAAATCACGAAAGTCTATGTTTAAATCACTAAACGCTGTTTGTCTTGAACTATCGCTTATAATTAACTCATCTTTTAAATCAAATTTATTATCTTGCGTTAATGCTTTATATCTTTTAGACACCTCCGCCACCTACCTTGATAACCTCTGTATGATATGGGGCTATTCCACGAGATAATTTACGCCCGTCCATTTCAATATCCGGTATTCTTACGTTTAAATATATTGTTTGCATACCACCCATAGCGGGATTATATTTTTTAGGTACAACAGCCTCTCCTTTATGTAACATAGCCAAGCCATCTCCTCCAACATAGTTTGTTCCAACATCAAGCGATGGTATTCTAGGTGTTGGTATGGGGTTATGCTTCCATAATCCTTTAAAGGGTTCAACCCCTAATATGTTTACACCCCTTATTCTATTCAAAGAAGAGTTTAAAGTTCTAAAAGGTATTGCTATTGCTGTATTTATTCCCCTTATTAACAAATTAACAACCCTTTTAAATGTGTTCACAACGCCGTCAGTAAACCCTGCAAAGATTTTCCCGCCTTTTGACCAAGCACCTTTTATAAAATCCCACACACCAATAAAAGCACGCCTAATAGCGTCAAACGCATTTACATAAATGTTGATATAAGATTTTATAGCACCTTTAAACCAATTTACTACGCCGTTAAATATACCTTTTATGCCGTCCCAAAGTCCTGTAAAGAAACCTTTAATGCGGTTAAATGCCTCAACATAAATATTTATATACCAACCAAAAGCAGTTTTAAACCACTCTATAACGCCCATAAAAATATTTTTAATACTTTCCCATAAATTAACAAAAAACTCTTTTACTTTTTCCCAATTGTTAATCAATAACCATACCGCTGCAATAAGTAAACCTATCGCCGCAACTACTAATCCGATAGGACTTGCAACTGCTGCTATTACTACACCAATTACTTTAAATATAGCAATTAAAGTTGGTATTATTGCTATTATTTTGCCAATTATCAATAATACAGGTCCTAACGCTGCTAACAAACCTAAAACAACTAATATAATTTTTTTTGTTCTGGGGCTTAATTTACCGAACCATTTGGCAACACGCCCAATACCTTTCGCTAACGAACTAATCGCAGGTCCTACTTCTTTTATTAAAACATCGCCAAGTTCTTTAAAAGCAATAGCCATTTCTGCTTTAACTTTTGCAACATCTCTTGCCGACCCATCTGTTTCTTTAAAAGCCTCATCAGTTATTCCCATAGTGTTTGTTAAACTCTCAAATATTTCCCTTGTTCCATCTGCGTTACTTCCCATTAAGTCCATAACACCAGACAATGCTCTAATATTACCAAAAACCGCCTCTGCACCGACTTCGTTTCCTTCAAAATTTTCAGTTAATGTTTCTAATGTTGCCAAAAGACCTTGTTCTCTTATTTGCTTTTTAAGTCCATCTGAACTTAACCCCATATCATTTAAAGCTTGTTCTGCTTGAATTGATGGTTTTAACAATGAAGTCATTATTCCTCTTAATTGTGTTGAAGCCTCTGCTGCGTTTGTTCCTGTTCTTGACATAGCCGCCATCGCTGCACCAACTTCATCAAAACCAATTCCCATAGCAGAAGCAATTGGTAACACCGACCCCATACTTTGCGATAATTCCGCAGGTTCTAACTTACCTTCACGAACCGCTGCTGTTAATACATCGGTCGCTCTTGATGCACTTAAAACATCAGAACCATAAGCGTTCATCGCAGAAGTTGCTAAATCTGCAACAACCTTTGTTTCGCCAAGTCCTGCCGCTGATGCTTTTGCTGACATTTCCAATACTTCTAAGGCATCAGAACCTGTTAAACCAGCCGAAGTAATAAAAAACAAAGCGTCGCCAAGTTCTCTTATGTCTTTACCTGTGTTTCTAGATACTCTAAAAATATCTTTTTCCATTTCGCCAAGTTCATCACGACTTACACCAACCAAACCAACAATTTGGTTCATAGATGTTTCAAACTCTGATGCTGTTTTAAAAGCAACGGCACCTAAACCCACTAATGGGGCTGTTAAACCCATAGTTAAAGTTTTACCAGCGTTTGAAAAAGACTTTGACAACTTGTCTGTCCTACCTTTTAATCCGCTTATGCCACTTTCAGCATTTTTACTATCTAACTGTACTCTTAATTTTACTTCTGCATCTGTCATTTTTTCTCACCTGCCTTTTTCTCAACATAAGCCCACAAACCACCTATGTTTTTTTCATTATATAATTCTGTTTGTGGCAGTTTATATTCTCTTTTTTTCTTTTCATAATAGTTTACTTCTTCCCTATTATATTTATCTATTTTACTAGGCTTTTTATATGTTCTAAACTCTAACACTTTACCAATAGCAGACTTGCCTTTAAGCAAGATAGCCTCTAAGCAAGTGTCAAACTCCCACCACGAAATATCATCTTTTAACAAGTCAATGCCTCGTTCTTTAAAATCGTGATAGTAATATTTAAAATCTAAATCATAATCAAAAAACCTTTCTCCACTTTGTTTACTCGTTTTAAAAATGTATTCAGCAACTTCATTTAATAATAATTCATTAGTTGGAAGCCCTACAAGTTTACAACCTTTACTGACTTTAAACCTATAAGGCAACTCATAACTAAATAATTTCAATAACTCGAACACAGATTTAAACGACAAATCTAACTTATGTTTTTGCCCATTTAAATATAGAGTGTCTACTTCACGCCAATCTTGCGAAGGTCGGAAGTCATAGAGTTTATTTGTTTCCCTCTTTTCTCTATAAAGGGCTTCCAGAAAAAATTGAATAACCCCTCTGTGCCACCTTCTCCATCACCTTCTATTAAGTCAACAATATCTTCTTTTGTAACCCCAGCGTCTAACGCCTCTTGATAATGTTCTTTAAAACAAATCTCAATAAATCTATCTTGGTCTTTTAACAAAAGTTCATTTAATTCCTTTTGTAATTCCATAACCTCATCAAACTTATTTTCTCGTTCTAATTTTGTCGACTTCATTATTAGTTCTTGGTGATTTGCACCTGTTATAATTCGCTCAATTTCTTTAACCTCTTGTTTTGTTAATTTCATTTCAAATGAATAAACAACCTCATCACCTTTTGCGAATTCAATAACTTCTTCAATGTCAAACTCTTTGTTTGTTAATCTTATAGCCATTTCTTTTTACCTCCTTTATAAAGAAAAAGGGGAAACCCCTTAAACTGATGCTGAATAATCTGTTTCAGTGAAATCAGAACCATCAGACACCTTTAAATCAAAACTTACTTCAACTACTGTTGGCGTTTCTAAATCGTATGTAATATTACTAAATACTGCATCGAAATCGATTTGTTTACCTGTTGTTCCTTTTAGTAAGTTTACAACTCTACAACCTGCAACTGCACCAGAGCCTGTTTGAAGTTCTTTTGCGATAATGAATTTACAAACTGCATCGTCTTTATCAAACTTTAATGTAACACTCCAAGTAGGGTCAATCGCTGTTTTTACATTATTTGCAATGTTTGATAATAAATCGTGCCAAGTGTCTAACTCCTCACCACTATCAAATCCTACTGTCATTGGTGTTACTTCTTCGTAATCTGGTGTTGCTGTTGCTGAAATATCTACGAATAATTTATAATTACCGTATCCACTTTCATAACTTTTTGCCATTTTCTAATCCTCCTTATCTAACATTACAATCAAATGTAATGTTGTATATATATCTTTGATTTTCATCTTTTCTAACAAATACAGGTGTTGAACCTGTTATGTTAATAATGCGTCCGTCTGTTAAGTCTATATTTTGTAATAAATGCAAAGTGTTAAAAACTTCATCGCATAAACCCCTAGTATCAAGGTCGCTTTCATTTCCTCTTATTAACACCCTAAAAGCAATCGTGCTATAACCATAGTTAGTTAAATCATTGTTTGTTAATCCTGCTACTATACCTACTGCACATACATTACTTTCCCCAGATGGTAGTTCGGAAGAATAAACCTTTGTAAAAGAAGTTCCTGCTATAATCTTTTCTCTAATCTTTGTAATGAATTGTTCTGTGTTCATCTTCGCACCTCTCTCTCAATAGCCTTTCCATACATTTTCCTATATGTTGTTATGTTGTCTTTTTTGGTTTTCTCAAACCATTGTGGAATGGCACTTTTATTTTTACTAGGAACACCACCCTCGTAATATCTACGGCGAACATATGGCGTTCTTAATATAACTAATCCCTCATTAAACCTACTATATATCTGTCCTGTGTCATACATCATTCCTGTATCTCTATAAGTGTATTTATCGCTATCTTTATAAACTTGTTCTGCCACAGTCGCTAATGCTTTGTCTTTTGCATTTACTACACTTCTTCCTACCCAATTAAATGCTTGGTCGAAATTATTAAACTTTTTTATTTTAAAATAACCTCGTAATGATGTGGGGTATTAGAGTTAGAATACAAAATCTCAACATCAACAATGTGATATGTTCTAGTTTTAAAAGTAATCAGCGAATGTTTTAATGGTTCGCTAGTTAGTCCAGAAGAATTAACATAGTCGTAAAACATAATTGCATTACCTACTATTTCCTGTCCTTCTGCTGTGTTAATTAAAGTTTTCTTATCGTCAACCTTAACATTTGTTAAATTAACCTCAGTACCATAAGAAGCACCCTCTTGTCCATCGCTATAAGGTTTATACTTTACGCTGTGAACGAGCATTCTTTTTGGAATTGGTTTCATTTTTTTTCTCCTTAATAGGTTTATAAACTACCCAACCCGCTTCTTTATACCATCTCATTGAACCATAATTAACTTCTTTGATTTCTTTGCCTCTAACCATTTTAACCATAGTAAACACACTCACTTTCTACACCTTGATATAGATACCCGATAGCATCTAATATCATATAGGCATTTGGGCTTAATCTTTTCTTAACATCACTCACGGAAATTGCCATTCCTTTTTTGTTATTATTTCCTTCTGAAAACTTACCTAAACTAGCACCCCCATCATCGTATCTCATACTTTCAGTTAAATCAGGGTTTTCGTTAAAATATTTTATTTGTTCTAATACTGCTTTTTCAAAATCAGCATATTCCAAATCATCTTCTTCTGGAAAAGGTTGTGGTGATGCTTGATTAAATAACATTAGTGTAATGTATTTCAATCTGTCAAAATTGCTAGGTGCTGTTTCGCCAAAATAACTTAAATAATCTGCCTCTGTCATTTAGCACCTCCTCTTTAATTAAAGAGGGGAAGTTGCCCTCCCCTTATTTTGCTATATGCTAGGTGTTGCTGTTTTCTTAACTCTACAAGCGTTTGTTCTTGTAAGTTTGTCTGCATAAACCATACGACCTTGTAATTTAGAAGCGCCAACATATTGAGCATCTCTTAAATCTACAACTGATGGAGCGATTTTCCACTCATCAATTGCTTGACACCAAGGTTTTGCGAATACAATGTATTCAGTATTTTCTGCCAAGTTCGCACTCATTTTAACTCTTGCTCCTGCGATTTTACCAATAACACCTTCACGAACTAATTCAGCACCTAATGTGCCAGAAGTGTTTGCGAATTTGTCGTCAGTTAATAACAATAACTCAGTATCAGGTGATACGATAACAACGATGTCGTTAATTGATACACCTAATTTTTTGATTTCTGTTATTGAAGCAGCAATGCTTGAATAAACATTGTCAGTTGTTAAAGCATCTGTTGAACTTTCAGCAGTACCATTGTCTTCTAACTCACCAATTGCATTTAATTCCAAAGTTAAGCCTATTGAATAAGACCCACTTTCTAATCT
>SLPE01000020.1 GCA_007132145.1 Candidatus Izemoplasma sp. | reverse complement strand
GATAGGCTTAGGTGCACTTAAATATTTCATTCTTAAAGTGGATCCCAAGAAGAACATGCTGTTTAACCCGGCCGAATCTATTGATTTTAACGGCAACACAGGGCCATTCATTCAATATACTCATGCACGAATTCGCTCTATTCTTAGAACTGCCGGAGAAGACAGGTTGAGCTCAATTAACCTGAATACCTTGCCTGCCCAATTAAACAACAAGGAAATCGTATTGCTAAGAACAATTCACGATTTCCCCGTTGTTGTCGCAGATGCCGCAAAAGAGCTAAGCCCTGCTGTTATTGCTAATTACATCTACGAGCTTTGTAAAGACTTTAACCAGTTTTACCATGAGCATTCTGTGCTAAACGAACCTGATAAAACAATAAGTGATTTCAGGTTAAAACTTTCGCAGCTTGCTGCTCATACCATCAAAAATGGCATGGCTTTGCTTGGCATAGATGTCCCGGAGCGAATGTAATTTAAAGTTTAATGTTTATCCCGGCAGCAAAATGCCTTCCTGCCTGGGGGAAGTAACCATCGTCTAATGACATAATCCCTTGCCCCTCAACGTAGCCGGCATATACCCACGCGTTGGGAACATAAAACACATCAAAGATGTTGTTTACTGAGAATACAAGCTCCACACCCCTGATGTTTTGAGTGTTTATATTGTAATTAAACCTTAGGTCATTGATAAAATATGGATCAAGCATCCTGTCTTTACTCATGGTGTTATCAATGAATTGTTCACCAACATACTTTGTAGTAAGTGTAACGAAAAATCCTTTAAATGGAGTAACTTCAAAAATACTTGAGCTAATAACTGACGGAGAAAATGCGATATCAGTGTCTTTGTAAACTACTTCCTCAATGCCTGTCCAACTGAAGTTTTCATCATATTTGTCATAATATGCAGTGAACTCTTTTATCTTGTTTTGGCTCAGTGTAAGATTTCCTCTCCAGTTGAAGTGTTTGTTCAAAATAAATCCTGCCTCAAGCTCAATACCACGTCGGAAACTCTCAGGAATGTTTGTCCTGGTATAACCTCCTACATCATTAATTTCACCGGTTGGAACCATTTGGTCAACATAGTCCATCAAATAAAAGTTAACTCCGGCCATATAACGGGCAGAGCGAAGTTTGTATCCTAGCTCTACATTGTTCATTTTTTCCGGGCGGGGGCGGCTGTCAGGAGATGATTCTGTAAAGTCACGCCTTACAGGCTCACGATGACTTACACCATAATATCCATAAACCGAATGTGACGATGAAATCTCATAACTAAATCCTGCCTTAGGATTGAAAAAATCATAAGAGACTGTTTGTTCAAGAGGCACAATCTCCTCTAATACCCATGCCTGTCCCATGAAAGTATAGTCAATTCTTCTATACTGAAGGTCTCCAAAAAGGAAGAAACCATCAATAGCTTCATAGTTTGCTTTACCAAAAATATTGAAATCATACTTTTGAGCATTATTGTCATAATATCTGTGCCTGATGTCAGTATCAAGGTATCTACCCCAGATTATTTCACCGAAATGGTCGCCATCATAAATATTATAGCCGCCTCCAAAATCTAGCTTCAGACTTTCTATTTTATCAATATTAACAGACCATGTAAGGCCGTAAAAATGATTGTCAAGCCATCTTCTCCTGATAAGGTCGGTGCGGGATATTTCCGTATCACCTATTTCAATAGGATCAAGATTGTAACGATTTAATCTTTCGTTTTGCCTGAATTGCTCATAGTATCCTCTGCCATAAGTATAATGAAATGAAAGACTGGCATTTATACCATCGTAGATATTGCTTAAAATGTGAAGTTGGTAATGATCTTGTTTGTAATTATCAGTCTCGTTGTCATAGTAGGTAAGATTTCCATCCTGATCATAGTATAATCCGTTAGGGTTAAATGTTGGATTTGTTTCAAGCGAATCTAAAGGGGCCCCTGTCCAAGCGAGGTATGTTTGCTCCTGGCCTGAAAAGGTAACAGCTTTTACAACTGTTCTCTTGCCATAGTAACCACCGGAAAAATAATATGAACTAAGGTCGGAAAAAGCTCTGTCAACAAAGCCATCGGAATTGATGCGGGACAATCGTCCATCAATACTCCAATGATCATTTATTAATCCGGAGCCAAAGTTTACTGTATTTCTCAAAGTGTTGAAGGAGCCAAAGGAACTGCTTAGCTCAGCATAAGGGTTTTCGCGCAGACTTGTAGTTTGAACATTCACAGTTGCTCCGAATGCTGCAGTGCCGTGTGTGCTTGTTCCCACACCTCTCTGTATTTGGATATTATCGGCAGAAGAAACGATATCGGGCATATTTACCCAAAATACACCATGCGATTCCGAGTCGTTGATTGGAATTCCGTTGATTGTAACGTTGATTCTTTGTTGATCAGTACCACGAATTCTCATGCCGGTATATCCAACTCCGGCACCAGCATCAGATGTAACCACCACCGATGGGGTTAGCCCTAAAAGTATTGGCAGATCCTGGCTCAAGTATCCCTGCTTAATTTCTTCAGCAGAAACATTGGTGTGCGTGAGTGGCTCACGAGCAGAGGCTCTTGTTGCAGAAACAACAATTTCCTCCGATAATGTTGCTCTTGGATAAAGTGTTAGTTCGATTGATTTACTCTCCTCAAGCTCAACTTCTTTTTTCAAGGTACGATAACCTAAATAGCTGATCTGAAGCTCATAGCTTCCGGCACTTAGGTTTGTTAAAGAAAACTCACCATTGATGTTGGTGAATGTTCCTTTAAATGTATTGGCAACTAGAATGTTTGCACCGGGTAAAGGCTTTCCGGATTCACCATCCATAATTTTTCCGGTAATTGTAAATTGTGCTAAAGCACTGTTGGTCAACAGCCAAAAGATAGCCATTAATAAAACTTTTGATTTCATAGTAGTAATTTGAATTTGTTAAACACTAGATAGCTTATAGAGGTGAAAAGCTGTCTTTTGTTTAAATTTCCCTCCCTTCGCCGGCATTACCCGGATCAGGTATTATGGGTTTGATCTCAGCCCGTTTGGTAGGGCACCCCTATTGAGAATTGAAGTGCAAAGTTACATGTTTTTATAAATAACCCAAAAGATATTAAGTTGTTTAATAATATTATGTATGCAATTATCTGCTAAATAAGCAATCCAGCTTTTAGCTATATTAATTCGAAATTATGAAATCAGTGTTTGTGATTAAAAAAACCTAGTAAAAACACTTAAAGATAAATTTGAATAAATGTTTAAATTGCGATGAATTTTTTCCTAAAAGGTTGCGTATGAATTTGTTTAGACTTAGTAAGATTTTTTTCTTTTTTTCTTTTGTTTCAATATTTGTGTTTTGTTCTGCATCTTATGGACAAAGTTCCCGAAATGGGGTTTTGGAAATAACCGGCTGGCTTTTAAATGATGATGATGAGCCAATAAGAAGAGCAGATGTTGCTGTGTATCATGGGCATGAGCGAGTTGTTGAAGACAGGACAAACAGAAGGGGGCGTTTTAGGTTTGACTTAGCTGTTGACAGAAACTATGTTGCAGTGTTTTCGGCTGAGGGTTATGTTACAAAACGCATTAGCTTTAATACCGGCCTTCCAAATGATTTTTCAGGGTTTAATGCTTTTTATTTTGAGTTTCTGGTTGAACTGTTTCCATCAGTGCGGGGCGTAGATTACACATTGTTAGAAACACCGTACATAGAAATTACTTATATGCCTGAAATGCAGGAATTCTTTTTTGATGAATATAAAGCTAAGCCTGTTTTAGCCCAGGTTGAACAAATTAAGCACAATACTTATGAGATGATTGATTTAATTGAAGATTATAATGATATAATTGCTGAAGCCGATAAATATTTTGCCAATAATGATGAAGCTAATGCTATAAAACTATACAATGAAGCGCTATCAATATTCCCTGATGAAGAACACCCAAAGAACAGATTAAGAGAAATGTTTGCATATGAAGAACCCGGGGAGGATGAGATTTTGGCATCTGAGGATGGTTTAAAGAAACTAGAGGATACAGATTATACCTTCAAGGATGAAATTGACGATAATATTATAGCCGGATTAGCTGGAGACAAGGATTTCTATAATACAGATGATATTAAATCTGCCGATAAAGAAACATTAAGTGAAACTAATGATAGATTAGCCATAGCAGAAGAGTCCCGGGCAGAAATGTCCGAAAACTTATATGAAGAAATTGCTTATATAGAACCGACCAAAGATATTGTTTCAGAAGTTCCTTCTTTTGATGGCGATAACTTTCAGACATACTTTGGGTTTGCCAGCTATCTATTGAATGATGAAGCTGAAGAGGTTTTAGACTATGCAATATCACAATTGAAAAGCAACCCTGATTTAAATATTATTCTTTACGGACATACTGATATAAGGGGAAATCCTTTATTCAACTTTTATCTTTCACAACTAAGAGCTCATACAGCATATAGATATTGTATTGACAGAGGAATTGACCCTGGTAGAATAATAACGCTGTCTTACGGTCAAAACAACCTGGCGGTTAAGAATGCACGCAAGGAATCAGAACACAGAAAGAATCGCAGAGTAGAAATAAATTTAGTTGATCATGATGGTTTTACCCAAATTGCTTCAAATATCAGAACTGAATCTTATATGAAGTTAAACAACCTTAAAGCCGAAAGTAATTTTTCAGAGGATGTTGAGTTTATGGTTCAGTTTATTGCCTCATATATTCCGGTTGGAACTTCTTTTTTCCATAGAATTCTTTCTGAATATAAGGATACCGATATTATATATTACTACGACAATGATAAACTTCACAGGTATCTTATAGGAAGTTATTCAACAGTTGAAGAAGCTACGAATGCAGCCTTTAAACTTCATGGATTAGGTTACCAGGCCTATGTTGTCGCATTTGAAAATGGAGAGAGAATATCTGTAAGCAGAGCCCTCATGTTGCAGGGAAATGCGAACTGATTTTTGCTGGAGCATTAATTAAAGTTTTTCTTTGAGCTTGAATTCTTATTCTTAACTTTGGAATTCGATATAGGTTATATTGTTCAATTTGAAACTAGTTTATAATGAAACTTATAATAATTAACGGCCCAAACTTAAATCTTCTCGGATCGCGTCAAACAAGTATATACGGCAATGAATTTTTTGAAGACTTTCTCAAAAAGCTTAAAACTAAATATCCCCAAGTTGAAATAGATTACTTTCAAAGCAATGTTGAGGGTGAGTTGATAAATAAAATTCAGGAAGTTGGTTTTTCTTATGATGGAATTATTTTAAATCCGGGTGGTTATACACACTCCTCTGTTGCAATAGGTGATGCAATTCTAGCAATCAATAGCCCTGTGGTTGAGGTGCATATAAGCAACATATTAAACAGAGAGGAGTTTAGAAAGTCATCATTAACAGCGATGTATTGTGTTGGTGTAATTTCCGGATTTGGTTTAAAAGGATATGAGTTGGCTGTTGAGAGTTTCTTGAGCTAAATATTTTAGTTGCTTACGCCTCGAAAATCTACGAAAACAAGTCTTTATTAAGCTTGTCAAAGCTTTTCTTTCTTTGCAAATATGAGCTAAAAACAATACTTCTGCGGTAAATTTTGCTTACCTTTTTGTATTCTGTCTGCCGGCCTTTCAATCTCATGCGCTTATAGCCGGAAATAAATCCTCCCCAGGCTCTGATTACAGCCTTAAAGTCCTTAAAATTGCCTTGCAAAAGAAATAATGCAGATGCCAGGCGGTCAAGCTCAACTCTTAACAGAAGTACAAAAAATAATTTTGGCATTTTGAGATTCTTGCTTAACAAGAACAGGTTATTTCTGAAATTAAAATATGTCTTCCTGGGGTTATTCTTTGGCAATGTGCCACCGCCAACGTGATAAACGCTTGATTGGCCGCAATACATAACTCTATATCCCATTCTTTTTAGCCTCCAGCACAGATCAATTTCTTCCATGTGTGCAAAAAAATCATCATCAAACCCACCTGCTTTATGAAAACTTTTTGCTCTTACAAACATACATGCACCGCTAGCCCAAAAGGTTTCGACAGTATCATCATACTGGCCATTATCTTCTTCAATATTGTTGAAAATCCTGCCCCTGCAAAACGGATACCCAAGGTAGTCAATAAAACCACCACCGGCACCGGCAT
>SLPE01000168.1 GCA_007132145.1 Candidatus Izemoplasma sp. | reverse complement strand
ACATCATGTTCGGAACCTTGTTTCTGGCAACGGACGCCTTGAACGAAAAGTATGGAATCCAAGCGGCGAAAAAAGCGGTCTGGGTCGGTTTTTTCACGTTGGTCTCGACCGTCGTGCTCATGCAGATGACGCTTTGGTTCGTCCCGGCCGCGGACGACGTCTCCCATGACGCGCTTTCCGCGATTTTCGACTTCCTACCCCGACTGGCCTTGGCGAGCCTCACGGCCTATTTGCTCAGTCAGTTGCTCGATGTCCATCTTTTCCAGCGCATCCGCAAGCGTTTCCACAGCGACGCCTCCCTATTCATCAGGAATCTCGGTTCGACGTTCGTGAGCCAGACGATCGATACGCTGATCTTCGTTCCGATCGCTTTCGCCGGCGTCTATGCGTTCGACATCCTCTTGAGCATCTTCTTGACGACGCTCGCGATCAAACTCGTCGTCGCGATGCTCGATACGCCGTTCATCTATTTGATTCAACGGATCAAACCCTTATCGAACCGTTCGTCGAGTGAGCGGTAATCGGATGACCTCCCCCGCGAAGAACCGTAAAACCGTGAAAGCTCAGTCTTTCGCCGCCGGTGTTTCTTTTTACAAGATGGCTTGGGTGTTCGTGCTGGGGTGCGTCCTCGGCACTTGGTACGAAGAAATCCTGACCTATGTCACCACCGGTGTCTATGAAAGTCGTGCCGGTGTGATGTACGGTCCTTTCAATCCCTTGTACGGCACCGGTTTCGTCATCGCCGTACTTCTCCTGCACCGGCTCAAGAGATGGTTTTCGGTCGTCTTGGTCGGCGCCATCGTCTTCGGAGCGTTCGAATACGGTGCCAACTGGGCTCAAGAATTCTTCACGGGAAGCGTTTCTTGGGATTACAGCGAACTCCCCCTGAACATCCTTGGACGTACGACCATCCATTACGCCTTGTTCTGGGGCTTGCTCGCCTTTGTGATGGTCAAAGGGGTCTATCCGATTTTCTCGCGACTGATCGAACGCTTTCCGCATCGTATCGGTCTGGCCGTCACCTGGTTTTTCATCGTGTTTTTGTCCTTGAACATGTTCGTCTCCTATAGCGCGTTGATTCGTCAGGGATTACGAGTGCGCGGTGTAGAACCTTTCACACCGCTCGGCGAGTTCTATGACGATTACTACACCGACGAAAAAATCAGCGAATTGTTCCCGAACATGCAGCTCCTGCCAAAAGAAGACGAAGAAAACGGAGAGTGATCACCACGACATGAACATCACATTCGTCATCGATGCCTACGGCCCAACCACAAACGGAACCACCATGACCGCGATGCGTTCAGCGGAAGCGCTGCGCGAACGCGGACATACGGTCTATATCATCACCGGATCGCATAGCGACGAGGCAGATACCTTCACCACGGGTTATCGGGAACTGCCTTTTTTACGTCAAATCTCCGCATCGCAAGGCATGCCGCTTGCGAAACCCGACAGGACGTTGATGGAAAAAGTGTTCGGCAGGTCGGATATCGTCCATTTCCTTCTGCCGTTCAAAATGCAAAAAGTCGGCAAGAAGATCGCAGATGGGCTCCGTGTTCCTACGACCGCCGCTTTCCATGTGCAGCCCGAAAACATCACGTCGACGCTCCGTCTTGGGAGTCTCGACCACGTGAACACGATGATTTACAGGCATTTCAGACGTTTCTACAATCGCTTCGCCCATATCCACACACCGAGCGAAATGATTGCCGACGAGTTGAGGAAACACGATTATCGTTCGAACATCCACGTCATATCCAATGGGGTCTCGAGGCGTTTCAGACCCGTGGATGGCGACAAGCCAGACGCCTTCGCAAACAAACGACTCCTACTCATGATCGGACGTTTTTCTCGTGAAAAACGCCAAGACCTCTTGATCGAAGCGGTCCGGCGATCGAAACACAAAGATACGATTCAACTCGTGCTCGCCGGACAAGGTCCCTGGAAAAAGGAACTTCTGAAACGAGGAAAGACCTTGCCGAACCCGCCGATGATGCGTTTTTTTGAACAAGACGAACTCATCCGCTTGATCAATTATTCGGACTTGTACGTCCACGCCTCCGATATCGAAGCGGAAGCGATTTCTTGCATCGAAGCGTTCAGCTGCGGACTCGTTCCCTTGATCTCCGACAGTCCCCTCTCGGCGACAAAACAGTTCGCCATCGACGATGAACACTTTTTCAAGGCCGGGGATGCAGACGACTTGGCACGACGCATCGACGGATTCCTCGACCACCCGGACACTTTGCGGATGAAGCGGGAGGCCTACTTGGAATACGCCGAACGATTTCGACTAGACGCCTGTGTGACAAGGCTCGAACGGATGTTCGAAGCGGCCATCGAGCAGTTCCACAACGAGATGTGAACTCAATCGGATTACGAAGCATGAAAAAACCGGACAACGTGTCCGGTTTTCTTTCGTTCAATCCTTGACATACGGCAGCAACGCCATGTGGCGGGCGCGCTTGATGGCGACGCCGAGTTGGCGTTGATAGGGCGCTTTCGTTCCGGTCACGCGTTTGGGGAGAATCTTTCCGCGATCGGAGATGAAACGCTTCAGCAAGTCCACGTCTTTATAGTCGATGGTCTTGATCTTGTTTTCCGTGAAATAACAGACTTTCTTCCGGCGACGCCGGTAGTTCTTTCTTGCCATGGATGTGCCTCCTTCTTAAAATGGTAGGTCGTCGTCTGTGATATTGTCGGGCATCGGGTCTTCGTCGCGTTCCGGTTTCGAGGTGCGCTCGCTTCCCGTCGATGGGTTGCTCGCGGAACGGGGTTCGAGAAACTGCACCGAATCGCAAACGACTTCGGTAATGTATTTGCGGTTGCCTTCGGCGTCATCGTAGGAACGGGTCTGGATACGTCCGTCGACACCTACGAGACTCCCTTTGGACAAGAACTGCGATACGTTTTCCGCTTGACGACGCCAGACGACACAAGGGATGAAATCCGCCTCGCGTTCGCCGCTCTGATTGGAAAACGGACGGTTGACCGCCAAGGTGAAGGTCGCGACAGCGATGTCGTTGGCGGTGCGTCTCAGTTCAGGGTCGCGCGTCAGACGCCCGACGAGAATCGTTCTGTTCAACATGTCGTGTCACCTTTTCCTTCAATGGTCTTCTTTGATCAATAAATGGCGGATGATGTCTTCTCTGAGGCGAATCGTCCGATTGAACTCTTCGAGTGCCTCGGGCGACGCTTCGATGTTGAGCAAGACGTAATAGCCCTTGGTGTGTTTCTCGATTTCGTAGGCGAGTTCTCTTAAGCCCCACTCGTCGGTCTTGACGACGGTGCCACCGCTTTTCGTAAGCGTCTTCTCGATGTCTTCGATCAGAGCTTTCGTGGCCTCTTCTTCAAGCGTCGGACGAATGATGTACATCACTTCGTACTTTTCCATGGTTTCCTCCTTACGGTCTGATGGCTGCAAAAGCAGCAAGGATTTCGTGAACATCTGGCTCACGGTATGTAATTATATCACACGCAACCAACGATGTAAACTGGAATCCCGGCCAATTTTTCACCGCTCCGAAAGCCAGTTCACCAAGTCTTCCACCATCGCTTCGCTGACGTCGTGTCCGCCTTCGTGAAGACGGAACACGATGTCGCTTCCGGCGTTTTCCGAAGCGAACGCTTCACTCGCTTCATGAGGAATGACTTCGTCGTCTTTCGTGTTCAACATCAAGAGTCGCCGATAATGCAAAGTGCGGGCCGATCGTCTGGGGTCGAGAGCGGCGACCGCCTCGAGCGCCGCTTTTTCATCGGCACTCCCCTTGCGCAGATGCGGCGGTACCATCCGCTCCGCGGCATCGATGAAATCGGGCGTACTGATCAAAGCCGCGAGATCGCGGACCGCCTCGCATACGGCGGCGACGCGGTAGGCGATCATGCCTCCCATCGATACGCCGACGAGATCGAAACCCGCTTCGTAGCGTTGTGCGAAGGCCGTCTCATAGACACGGACGATATCCTCGGCCGTCTTCTCGACGATGCGCGGTGTCGCAAGATGCCGCTCGATCTCGGTACCGCTCACAAACGGCTCTTCGAGTCGTTCACCATGCAGTTTCGCATCGAGCGCGACGACATGGAATCCCGCCGCGACGAGCGCCGGCGCGAATACCTCCATGACATCTTCTTTCCTGCCATGCATCCCGTGTTGCAAAAACAACAGTCTTCGACCGTCCGACCCCGCTTCGAGCGTTGTCAGACATCCGCGATTCCTGTTTACGTATTCAAGCATCTCTCAAGCTCCTAGCAATGACGGTCAACCCGAAGACGGCCGCCTTTTCACGGATCGTCTTCCGGTCACCGCTGAAGTGTTTTTCCACAGTTTCACAAACGTGTCCGTACGCAAGCGCATAAAAAACGGTCCCTAGGGGTTTTTCAGCGGTGCCCCCCGTCGGGCCGGCGATGCCGCTGATCGCAAGCGCGATGTCGGCACCGCTTTTCTTCAAGGCGCCGTCGGCCATTTCCAACACGGTCTCTGCACTGACGGCGCCGTAGGTCGCAAGCGTCTCCCTATCGACATCGAGCATCGCTTCTTTCGCGGCGTTCGCATACGGGACATAACCGCTTCCGAACACCGACGAGGCGCCGGGGACGGCTGTCACTTTCGCAGCAATCATGCCACCCGTGCAAGATTCCGCCAAGGCTAAGGTCATGCCCCTTTCTTTGAGTGCCGCGACGACGACGCCCGCGGCGGTGTCTTCATACCCGCCGAAGATGTACTCGCCGTAGGCTTCATCAAAGGTCGAGCGAACGCGCTTGAGCGCATCGGAATCGTCTGAGACGAACAGACAACGGACTTCACCCGCCGAAGCATACAATGTGATGTCTACGTCCGGATGCTTCTCGCGGATACGCTCGACGCCCGTTTCGACATCCGCTTCCCCGATGCCGAGCAATAGACACCCTTGATGATGCGGGGATGTCGTCATTTCGAACGTCGCATCCATGAAAGCCAACACAGATTCGAGTTCCGGGACCGGTCCCGGAAGCAAGACGATGCGGCGCCCTTCCTTTTCGAAAAGGAAACCGCTCGCCGTACCCGCTTCGTTTTGCAGCACCGTTGCGCCCTCGGGCACGAAGGCGAGCTTCTTGCAAACCTCGGGCATCGCGCTTCCCTGCGCATCGTAGATCGCTTCGACGCGTCGTGCCACCCTTTCATCGAAGACGAGTTCGATGCCATAGAAGGCCGCAACGCTTTCTTTCGTGATGTCGTCGCGTGTCGGACCCAACCCGCCGGTGAGGACGACCCAGTGCTCCTTGGTCTCCGAAAGGGCTTCGAAGATCGCTTCACGGTCATCGCCGACGACAACGCTCTTGAGCGTTTTCACACCTTTTTTCCGTAGAAAAGAGGCGACAACGGCACAACCCGTGTTCACCGTGTCCCCCTTGAGGAGTTCATCGCCGACATTGATGATGCGGGCCGACGCTTTGAAGGTGTCCATCGCGACTACGATGACCCGATCATCGTCGTGAGAACCGGAATCAGTACCGAAAGGACGATGACGAGTGAAACGATCAACGCCGTCATGACCATCTTGTGGCTGTGCAGTGCGTACACCTTCCGTTTGTCTTCGACTTTGAAGATCTTGATGTAGAGAAAAGTGATGAGGTAGAACATGAAGATGAAGATGAAGACCAAGAAGACATAGGCGATGAGTGTGATCGACAACGTCCATACGGTCGTATGGAGCCAGTGTCCCGCGATGAAGGGCGACCCCAGACCATCGCCGAAAATCACGTCGAGCACGCGGATGACGAAAACGATCGACGGTGTGAGGATGTAGTGTTCGAAGAGACCGCCCTTGCGGTACGTGAGCATTTTCTGGGTGACGATCGTCTTCGTCTTGACGTAGCGGACGAAGACGCCGACATAAAACGTCAAGATGAAGACGAGAAACAAGAAAGCGACATAATTGAAGGTGAGTTGGATGATACCCGACATCGTGTTCCCTCCTAGGTGTTGAAACGGAATGTGATGATGTCTCCGTCTCGGACTTCGTATTGTTTGCCTTCCGAGCGGATTTTCCCGGTTTCTTTGGCGCGGGCGTAGCTGCCCGCGGCGACCAAGTCGTCGAAATGGATCGTCTCGGCGCGGATGAACCCCTTCTCGAAATCGCTATGGATGATGCCGGCGCACTCGGGCGCGCGCATCCCGCTTCTGAACAACCACGCACGGTGGAGTTT
>SLPE01000131.1 GCA_007132145.1 Candidatus Izemoplasma sp. | reverse complement strand
CGTTGATGTCGAAAAGCGCGCCACCGCTGTTTCCGGGACTCAAGGCGGCGTCGTGTTGGAGGACGGTGGCATTGAACGCGCCCGATTGCAAAAAGCGCGCGGTGCTCGCGAGGATGCCCATCGTCACGCTCCGGAAGTACTCGATGCCCAAGGGATGGCCGACGGCGAACACGATCTGACCGGGGCTCAATGCCGTCGAATCCCCGAAGGTCGCAATCGGGAAGGTCGTGTCCGACTCGAAGCTCAAAACGGCGATATCGGTGACAGTGTCGCTTCCGACGATGGTGACGTCTTCATGGGTGATGGTCGAGAGGACTCCGTTGCGTTCGAAGTATATTTCGAACGAGGAAGCGCCGGCGATGACGTGGTCGTTGGTGACGACGTGATAGATGTCTCCGCTTTTCTTGTACACGACGCCGGATCCCCAACCGATGCCGCTCGCGGACATCGTCTGGATGCCGACGACGGTGTCGAGTCTGTCGGCGAGCATCGCGACCGCGTGTGCTTCGAAGCTTTGTAAATCGTATGTCGTCCTGTGCTTGTCTTCGGGAAGAAGGCTTTCGATGAGGTCGCTCAATTGCCCGATTGTCAAGTCCGTACCGACATAGCTTTGAACGAGCGCTTCGACTTCCTCTTCATTCAAGTGTTCGGGCATGAGCGTTTCGATGAGGGTGAGCAATTCGGATTCGCTCAGTTGCAACAGGTTTTCTTCCGTGCGTTCGTCGAGGGCTTCGTCGATCATGTCCCTGATCTGCCTTTCGGTGTAGGCGGTCCGTTCGCCGGCGAAGGAGACATCGCACGACGAGGCGATGAAGACGAACGATACCGCAATGATGACAGCGAAGATTCTCATCGCTCACAACTCCTTTTGGAAAAACAGTTTCATGGCGTTTTCCGTCGTCTTTTCCGCGACGCTTTCTAAAGGGATGTCCTTGATCCGGCTGAGCGCTTCGGCGACGAGAACGACCAAGGCCGGGTGATTCATCTTCCCGCGATGGGGATGCGGCGCGAGATAGGGTGCATCCGTCTCGATCAACAACTTGTCCAGAGGGACGGCTTCCGCGACCGCCTTGGGCGTCTTGGCGTTGAGGAAGGTGAGTGGACCGCCGAGGGAGATGTGCATGCCGATATCGATGAAATCGGCGCTCATTTCCACGGAACCGCTGTAGCAGTGCATGACGCCGTGTACGGGGGCGTGCTTCTTCAAAATCGCCAAGGTGTCGCGCGCGGCGTCGCGCATGTGTACGACGAGCGGAAGCGCGCTCGCTTTCGCCAGTGCGATGTGTCGTTCGAAGGCGCTTGCCTGTTCTTGTTTGTGGTCCTTGTCGTGGTAGTGATCGAGGCCGCATTCACCGAGCGCGACGACTTTCGGATGTGAAAGCATCTTTGCAAGACGCACGAAATCTTCTTCTGTCCGTTTTTCGACACCGACAGGGTGATAGCCGATGGCGGCGTAGAGTTCATCGTGCGCTTCACTGAGGCGGATCGCTTCTTCGTTCGTTTCGTGATCGTAACCGACGACGAGCATCCTCGTGACCTTCGCGCGCTTTGCGTCGGCGAGGACTTTGGGAAGACGGGAAAGAAGACGCGGGTTGTTCAAGTGGACGTGGGTATCGAAATACATGGTTCACCCCCTCGTTTTCATGATACGACGGTGACATCGTCTTGACGTGTTCACCTATGAAAACCGGCCTTGAGAAGGCCGGTTGGATACGATCATTTCTTCTCTTCTTCTTCGCGTTTGGTCTCTTCGACGATCTTATCGACCATGTGAGCGGGCACTTCATCATAGCGCGCGAAGTCGCGGGTGAAGAAACCGCTTCCTTGGGTCATCGCTTTGAGGTCGATGGTGTATTTCGTGATTTCCGCTTCGGGGATTTCCGCGGAAACGACTTGCATGCCGCCGCTTTCGATCGGTTCCATACCGAGAACGCGACCGCGGCGTTTGTTGATGTCGCCCATGACGTCGCCGACGTATTCGTCCTTGACGGTGATCTTGACGAGCATGATCGGTTCGAGGATGGTCGGTTGCGCAGCCTCGCACGCCGCTTTGAAGGCGAGCGACGCCGCGAGTTTGAAGGAGATTTCATTGGAATCGACGCTGTGATAGGAACCGTCGTAAAGCGTCGCTTTGACACCGATGACGGGGAACCCTGCGAGCGGACCTTTTTCGAGCGTCTCGTTCAAACCCTTCTCGACGGCCGGAAAATAGTTTTTCGGAACGGATCCGCCGAAGACTTCCTCTTCGAAGACGAAGGTCTCTTCGTTGTTGGGATCGAGCGGTTCGAAACGGATCCAGACATCGCCGAACTGACCGGCGCCGCCGGATTGTTTCTTGTGTCTTCCTTGGGCCTGTGTCGCGTTTTTGAGGGTTTCACGGTAGACGACTCTCTGGTCTTCGGTAGTGACGTCGACTTTGAACATGTTTTTCATCTTCTCGAGAATGAACCCGATGTGGGTCATCCCTTGTCCGCCGATCAGCAACTGTGCGGTTTCTTTGTTGCGGCGGATCTCGAAAGTCGGGTCTTCGATGTTCAAACGTTGCAACGCGCCCGAAATCTTGTCCTCGTCTTGTTTGTGTTTGGGCATGATTGCGAGATAAAGCGTCGGACTGGGTGTTTCGACAGGGGGATAGAGCACCGGTTGTTTGACGTCGCAGATGGTCGCACCCGTGAAGATTTCGTCGAGTTTCGCAACGGCGCCGATGTCGCCGGCATGGAGTGTTTCGGCACTCAACTGGGTTTTTCCACGAACCGTGAACAAGTTGCCGACCTTTTCGGTCTGCTTCGTGTTCGCGACGAGAATCTCTTTGCCGCTCTTGATGGTCCCTGATACGATCTTGAAAAGGTTAACCGCACCGATGAACGGGTCTACGGTCGTTTTGAAGACATAGGCCGAGAAAGGGTCGTCGTCGCTAAAACGTCGTTCGATTTCGACGTCCTTGCCGGGTTCGGTGCCTTTCATCGGAACATTTTCTCGGGGAGAAGGCATGAAGGTCGACAAGTTTTCAAGCAAGGCGCGAATGCCGATGTCCTTGGTCGACGAAGCGACCATGATCGGGGTGATGTCGGCGGAGACGATGCCTTTCCGCAAGCCTTCTTCGATGTCTTCGGCGGGCAGACCGCCGTCTTCAAAATACTTCTCGAGAAGTTCTTCGGACGTTTCCGCGACACTTTCGACGATTTGCTCGCGCAACGCGTCGACACGATCCTTGATGTCCTCGGGAATGTCGATCTTCTTCGACGAGCCGCCTGCGTCTTCATGGGCTTCCATGGAAAGCATGTCGACGAATCCCTTGAAGGCGTCGCTTTCGCCGATCGGATAGGAAAACGGTACGGCGCCCAGACCGAACCGCTCGCGGATCTTGTCTAGCAATTCGTCGAACTTGATGTTCTCCTTGTCGAGTTTGTTGATGAGGACGACGGTCGGGACACGACGTCTCGACAATTCTACCCAGAGACGTTCGGTGCCGACTTCGATGCCTTTGGTGGCATCGAGGACTAGAACGGCGCCTTCGGACACCGCGAGCGCCTGGTTGATCTCGCCGAGGAACTCTTCGCTCCCCGGGGTGTCGATGATGTTGAACTTGATTTCGTCGTGTTCAGCGGGAATGAGGGAAAGCGAAAGCGAGGTCTGACGGTTCTGTTCTTCGGGCAAGTAGTCGGAGACAGTCGTCTTCTTCTCGACTTCGCCTTTCTTGTCGAGCGCGCCGGTGACATGCAGGACGGATTCGGACAAGGTCGTCTTGCCGCAGCCGAGATGTCCTAAAATGGCGATATTGCGGATGCTGCCTGTATCATAGGGTTTCATGGGTTTCCTCCAATCGTAGGTTCGAAAAGCCCTGTGTCCATTATAGCACAAACCCGTGCGCGCAAACACACGAATGCGGGCTTTTCGGATGAAAAAAAGCCGCAAAGACTAAAGATCCCGAAGATCCTCTCTTCACGGCCTCTGACATGTCCGGGCGCGAACTACTTGATGATTGTGACGACGGAGCCTGCGCCGACAGTGCGTCCGCCTTCGCGGATGGAGAACTTGGTGCCTTGTTCGAGAGCGATGGGACTGATCAAATCGACGGTCATTTCGATGTTGTCGCCGGGCATGACCATTTCAACGCCTTCGGGAAGTTCGATGACGCCGGTGACGTCGGTCGTCCGGAAGTAGAACTGCGGTCTGTAGTTGGAGAAGAACGCTGTATGGCGACCGCCTTCTTCTTTGCTCAAGATGTAGACTTGTCCGGTGAATTTCGTATGCGGTGTCACGCTGCCGGGTTTGGCGATGACTTGACCGCGTTGGATGTCGTCGCGGTTGATGCCGCGCAGCAAAACGCCGATGTTGTCGCCGGCTTCGGCGCGGTCGAGCAGTTTACGGAACATCTCGACGCCGGTGACGACGGTCTTGCGGGTCGGTCTGATGCCGATGATTTCGACTTCTTCTTGAACTTTGACGGTGCCGCGGTCGACACGACCGGTCGCGACGGTGCCGCGTCCGGTGATGCTGAAGACGTCCTCGACGGGCATGAGGAACGGCTTGTCGATTTCACGGACCGGTGTTTCGAAATACGTGTCGACGGCTTCCATCAGTTCCATGACTTTATCTTCGTACGCTTCATCGCCTTCGAGCGCTTTGAGCGCACTGCCTTGGATGATGGGAATGTCGTCGCCGGGGAAGTCGTACTCACTCAACAACTCGCGGATTTCGAGATCGACGAGTTCGAGCAGTTCTTCATCGTCGACCATGTCGACTTTGTTCATGAAGACGACGAGTTTGGGAACGCCTACCTGCCGGCTCAAGAGGATGTGCTCGCGCGTTTGCGGCATCGGGCCGTCGGCGGCACTGACGACGAGAATCGCGCCGTCCATTTGCGCGGCGCCGGTGATCATGTTCTTGACATAGTCGGCGTGACCGGGGCAATCGACGTGGGCGTAGTGTCTCGCTTCGGTCGAGTATTCGACATGGGCGGTGTTGATGGTGATGCCTCTTTCCTTCTCTTCGGGCGCTTTGTCGATCGAATCGAAGTCGGTGGCGACGGTGTCGCCGATACCGCGTTTAGCCAAGATGGTCGCGATGGCCGCGGTCAATGTCGTCTTCCCGTGGTCAACGTGTCCGATGGTACCGATGTTGACATGGGGCTTTGTCCGTTCGAATTTTTGTTTTCCCATTTGGTTGATTCCTCCTTGATTGGGTGTTAATCATAGTTATTGTACATTATATCATGCTTTATTGCAAGTCATTACGAACCGCTGCCGCCTCGTTTTTGAATGATGTCCTCGGCAATCGATTTCGGTGTCGGTTCATAGTGTGAGAAATGCATCGAGTAATTGCCTCTGCCTTGCGTGTTCGAGCGTAGGCTCGTCGCGTAACCGAACATCTCCGACAACGGAACTTTGGCTTCGATCTGATGGGCGTTGCCGCGTTTGGACTGCGCTTCGATCTTGCCGCGACGACCCGTCAAGTCGCCGATGACGTTGCCGAGGTAATCGTCGGGCGTGATGACGTCGACGTCCATGATCGGTTCGAGAATGATCGGGCGACACTTCTTCACGGCGTTCTTGAGCGCCATCGCCGCAGCGATCTTGAAAGCGAGTTCGGACGAGTCGACTTCGTGATAGGAGCCGTCGAACAAAGTCGCTTTGACGTCGATGAGCGGATAGCCGGAGATCAATCCGTCTTCGAGCGATTCGACGAGGCCGCCTTCGACGGCCGGAACGTATTCACGCGGAACGACGCCACCGACGATGTCGTTGACGAACTCGAATCCCTTGCCGGGGTTGGGCTCGAGACGGATCCATACGTGACCGTACTGTCCCCGTCCGCCGCTTTGACGCACGAAGCGTCCTTCGACGTCGGCGCTCATCGTCAAGGTTTCGCGGTAACTCACTTGTGGCGCGCCGACGTTGGCGACGACCTTGAATTCCCGTTTCATGCGCTCGACGATGATGTCGAGATGCAACTCACCCATGCCGGCGATGATCGTCTGACCGGTTTCGTGATCGATGTGCGTTCTGAATGTCGGGTCTTCTTCGGCGAGTTTTTGCAAGGCGTGCGCCATTTTGTCCGAGTCGGCTTTCGTCTTCGGTTCGATGGCGACGCTGATAACCGGCTCGGGGAAGTTCATCTTCTCGAGGATGATGTCGTGTTTGTCGACGACGAGGGTGTCTCCGGTCGTCGTGTTCTTCAGACCGATCGCGGCGGCGATGTCGCCGGCGTAGACGATGTCGATTTCTTCGCGGTGGTTGGCGTGCATCTGCAAAATACGTCCGACGCGCTCCTTGACGCCCTTGGAGTTGTTCTTGATGTAGGAACCGCGTTTGAGAACACCCGAATAGACGCGGAAGAACGTGAGTTTTCCGACGAAGGGGT
>SLPE01000092.1 GCA_007132145.1 Candidatus Izemoplasma sp. | reverse complement strand
TGCCTGAATCCTTGATGATCGCGCGATAGACATCCGCGTCGGGATGCTCGTCCTCCAAGAGTTTCTCGCGGAATACGGCGAGAAGCCCGTCGACGCCGTCTTGGCGAAGGATGTCCTTAGCGGCCGCGTCATAGAGACAATCTTGCGCGAAGAAGGCTCGAGTGAGTTCGACGATGTGCGCTCCGTGCGTCAGTCGGTCCTTGAAGACTTCGACGAGACTCTTCTTCCACTCGGGCCCCTTGTCTTTTCCGATGCCCGCCTTTTCGAGATGGGGTGCGACGAGCGCGAACAAGTCTTCGTCGTCGAGTCTTTTCACGTGACGATTGTTCACATATTTGAGCTTTTGCGGGTCGAATGTCGCAGGCGAGGTCGACAACCGGTCTTCTTCGAAATGTTCGATCAGTTCTTCTCGTGTGAATATTTCGTTTTCGACGGCGGGACTCCATCCGAGAAGCGCGATGAAATTGAAGAGCGCTTCCGGCAAATAACCGAGTTCACGGTATTGATCGATGAACTGGATGACGCTTTCATTGCGCTTCGAAAGTTTCTTGCCGTGTTCGTCGACGATCAACGTCATATGACCGTATGTCGGCCGGGGCGCACCCAACGCGTCAAAGACCATCAATTGCCTCGGCGTGTTCGTCAAGTGATCCTCACCGCGCAGTACGTGCGTGATCGCCATGAGCTCGTCGTCGAGCGCACAAGCGAAATTGTAGGTCGGGATGCCGTTGCGCTTGAGTATCACCCAGTCGCCGATGTCTTCGCTCTTGAACGAGACGTCGCCCTTGACCATGTCCTCGAATCGATACACCTTCGCCTCGGGCACACGGAACCTGACGGTATAGGGGCCTTCTTGAGGCGGTTTGTCGATACACGTTCTCGGGTAGTGCAACCGGTCTTCGCCACGGGCGACTTGTGCCTTCCTCACCGCCTCGAGTTCTTCGGGCGTGCAATAGCACTTGTAGGCCGTTCCTTCTTCGATGAGTTTTTCGGCGAAACGTCGGTATGTCTTCAGACGTTCGAGTTGTCGGTAAGGTCCGTATCCGCCGTCCTTGTCTATCGATTCGTCCCATGTCACACCGAGCCATTCGAGAAGGTCCAGCTGATTCTCGATGCCCGTCTTCACGTTGCGTTCGATGTCGGTGTCTTCGATGCGTATGATGAAACGACCGCCTCTCTTGCGGGCGAAAAGGTAATTGAATAGCGCTGTTCTGGCGTTGCCGATGTGCAGATGTCCGGTCGGACTCGGGGCGTATCGCAATCTCGGGGTCATGGGCCTGCCTCCTTTTGTCATGTGATTATTATAGTATGTTTTCCCATCGAATTACAACCAAGCATGAAAAAAGCACATCGAAATGTGCTTTTCCGGATGTCAACGTTTACTGAATTGTGGCGCTCTGCGCGCTTTTTTCAAACCGTACTTCTTCCGTTCTTTCGCGCGCGGGTCGCGGGTGATCAACCCTGCGGCTTTGAGTTTTCCGCGATAGTCGGCATTGACTTCGAGCAAGGCTCGGGTGATGCCGTGACGGATCGCGCCCGCTTGACCGGTGATGCCGCCGCCGTAGACATTGACGACGATATCGAAAGCCTGTTGGTTTCCGGTCAGCTCGAGCGGTTGGAAAACGTCGAGGCGGGTAGCGGCTGAAGGGATGTAGTCTTCGAACGCGCGCCCGTTGATCTTGAAATTCCCGGAGCCGGGTGTCAAAATGACGCGAGCGATCGAACGTTTGCGACGTCCGGTCCCGTTGTAGGACACTTTTTTGGCCATGGTATTCCCTCCTAACCTTTCAACTCGAATGTTTCGGGTTTTTGCGCTTGTTGGCGGTGTTCCGCATCGGCGTATACATACAGTTTCTTGAACATCTTGCGGCCGAGTTTGCCTTTGGGCAACATGCCTTTGATCGCGGATTCCACCATCCGCTCAGGATGTTTGTCATGCATGTCCTTGGCGGTTCTCTTCTTGAGTCCACCGGGAAACAGCGAATGCGAATAGTAGATTTTCTTGTCCCATTTGTCGCCGGAGAGTTCGATGCCTTTGGCATTGATTACGATGACGTAGTCACCGCAGTCGACATGGGGAGTGAACACGGGTTTGTGCTTGCCGCGCAACAACGTCGCGACTTCGGTGGATAAGCGTCCGAGTCGTTGTCCTTGCGCGTCGACGACATACCATTTGCGTTCAATGGTTTCGTTGTTTGCCATGGGTGTTTTCATGGGGGTTTCAGCCTCCTGATGATTCGTGGAATAGCGGGCTTTGTGGGAGTCTTGAAAAATGTACCGTTCTATATGATATCTTAATCGATGATAAAAGTCAAACACTTTGTGCGCGGTTTTGCGACTACTTCACGATGTCGCCGGGGCGGAGGTCCTTGACGGTGACGACTTCGAGCGTGTCTTCGTTCGAACCCGCCAACAACATGCCTTCGCTCGTGACGCCCCGCAATTTCGTAGCTTCAAGATTGGTCAGGACGACGACTTTCTTCCCTTTGAGGGTCTTGGGGGACACCTGTTTCGCGATGCCGGCGACGACGCGCATCGTGCGGTGGCCGATGTCGACATCGACAACGAGGAGTTTGTCCGCGTTCGGATGCGGTTCACAGTCGACGACGAGACCGACACGAAGCTCGAGTTTGTCGAAATCGTCGATCGAGACCGCTTCGCGTTCGACCGTTTCCTTTTCGACACCGGCGATGATGGCGCGCAAGGCCTCGACTTCCGCGTCGACGTCAAGACGGGGAAACATCGGCACCGGCTCCTTGACGACGGTGTAGTTCTTCGCGGCGCCGAAGGTGAGCGACTCGAAGGTCTGCAAGTGTTGCGGTACGCCGAGTTGTGCGAACAACGAAGGCGCCGCCTCAAGCAGGACCGGCCTCAGGAGGACGCCGATCGTGCGGAGCGACTCCGCAAGATGATAGAGCACGTTTTCAAGCGTGTCCTTCTTTTCTTCATCCTTGGCGAGCATCCAAGGCGTCGTCTCGTCGATGTACTTGTTCGACCTCGAAATCAACCGCCAGATTTCCGCGAGCGCCTGCGACAGTTTCAACGCATCCATGTTTAGGACGTATCCGTCCTTGACGGAAGCGATCGTCGAGACAAGGTCTTCATCATGACTTGTCGAGGCGCCGGTAGGTTTGACGGACCCTCCGAAATACTTGTTGATCATCGTCAACGTCCGGTTGAGGAGATTCCCGAAATCGTTGGCGAGATCGTAATTGATCCGCTCGATGAACGCTTCAGGTGTGAAGACGCCGTCGCCGCCGTAGGGAATTTCCCGAAGGAGGAAATAGCGCACTTCGTCGAGACCGTATCGTTTCAAGACGGCGTCGGGATAGATGACGGCGCCTTTCGATTTGCTCATCTTGCCATCTTTCATCATGTAAAATCCGTGTGCGTGCAGTTTGAAAGTCACGGGGATGTCGAGCGCCATCAAAAGCGCGGGCCAGTAGACGGCGTGAAAACGGAGAATGTCCTTGCCCACGACGTGCAACACTTCATCGCCGAGCCAGTATTTGTCGTAGTTCCCGTCGGCTTCGGTGCCGTATCCGAGAGCGCTGATGTAGTTCGTCAACGCGTCGATCCATACATAGACGACGTGTTTGGGATTCGATACGACTTTGATGCCCCAATCGAACGTCGTCCGAGAAACGCTGAGGTCGTTCAACCCGCGTTCGATGAAGGCGACGACTTCGTTCTTCCGGGTTTCAGGCGTTATGAAATCGGGATTCGCCTCGATGAAATCGAGCAATCTCTTCTCGTATTTCTGCAATTTGAAGAAGTAACTCTCTTCCTCGAGCGCAGTCGTCTTCCGTCCGCAATCCGGACACGCGCCTTCCTCGTTCAGTTGCGCGTCCGTATAGAACGATTCGCAAGGCATGCAGTAGTTGCCCCGGTAAGTCCCGAGGTAGATGTCCCCTTTTTCCAGAAGGGTTTCGAAATTCTTCTGAACGACGCTCTTGTGTCTTTTTTCCGTCGTCCGGATGAAATCGTCGTATCCGATGTTCAAACGGTCCCACAAGGCTCTCGTCTCTTCGGCGAGCCCGTCGACGTGTTCCGATGCTGTAAGTCCTCGCTCGGCGGCGACGGTTTCGATTTTCTTTCCGTGTTCGTCCATCCCGGTGAGATAGAACGTATCGTATCCACGCATGGCCTTGTACCGTTTCAATGCATCGCACAAAACGGTCGTGTACGTGTTCCCTATATGGAGCTTTCCGCTCGGATAGTAGATCGGGGTCGTCACATAGAAGGTTTTCGCCACAGTCATCACTCCTTGAAATCGCGTTGCGCTTTTTTATGTCGTTGAAACGCCATGTAGACGTCGTTCTTCTTCATGTTTCTCTCTTTCGCCGCACGTTTGATCGCGTCCATCTCCGTCCATCCGTCGTCGAGCAACAACTCGATGTGTGCGAGGATGTCATCCTTGCCGAGGACATCCGTCGAGCGCGCGCCTTCGACAACGATAACGATTTCCCCTTTCATGTCCTCGATTTCCGAACAAGCCGACAACGTCGTCCGCACATAGGTCTCGTGCCGCTTGGTCAGCTCTCGCCCCAAGGTCACGGCACGGTCCCCGAAAACCGAAAGCATCGCCGACAGCGTTTTGTCTATCCGATGTTTGGCTTCGTAGAAAACGAGAGTGTAGGGGAGGTCCGCAAGGGCGCGCAACGCTTGTTCGCGTTGCCCTTCCTTCGGCGGCAGAAATCCGTAAAAGAGGAATCTCGTGCAGTCGAGACCGCTCGCACTCAAGGCGGTCACAGCGGCGTTTGCGCCGGGGACGGCGATGACGGGATGACCCGCTTCGAGCAGCGCCTCGACCAAGATGGCGCCCGGGTCGCTGATGAGCGGTGTTCCGGCATCGCTGATCAACGCGACGCGCTTACCTTCATCGAGCATCGTCCTGATGTGTGCGACGCGTTCTCTTTCGTTATGTCTGTGATAACTCTGACGGGGTGTCTCGATGCCGTATCTTTCACACAGCACCGCACTCGTCCGGGTGTCTTCCGCCAAAATCAAGTCGACGTCCTTCAAGGTCTCTACCGCACGGAAAGTCATGTCGTCGAGGTTTCCGATCGGCGTCGCGACCAGATAGAGCACGCCCCGTTGTGAGGAAAAACTCTTTTGTCGCATCATCGCACCACCGTTCTTCGTCGCACGACGCATGTCTCCTCGTTCATTTCGACTATCCCTTCTTGACTTTCGGTCCGTCGTACTCGTCGATTTCGAGGAGGTCGTCGACTTTGTAATGGCGGATCGTGTCGTTGTCCAAGGCGACTTTGACGAACCGGTCGATGACGTTGACGGTGAGGACCTTGCCTCTTCCGTCTTTCGTCTTCACCCTCGTGTTCGGTTTGGGCAACGTCTTCCTGAACACGCTGTAGGTTTCGTTTTCATAACGGATGCAACATAGGAGTTTTCCGCATAACCCCGAGATGTTGGCGGGGTTGAGGGCGAGATTCTGATTTTTCGCCATCTTGATCGAAACCGCCTCGAACTCGCCGAGGAAGCTGTTGCAACAGAGGATGTAGCCACACGGTCCGACCCCGCCGAGAAACTTCGCGCCGTCGCGGGCGCCGACTTGTCGCAGTTCGATGCGTACACGGAAGGCGTTGGCGAGGTCCTTGACGAGTTCACGGAAATCGATGCGGCCGTCGGCGGTGAAGTAGATGATGAGTTTCGCGCGGTCGAGCGTGTATTCGGCATCGAGGAGTTTCATCTCGAGTGCGTGTTTCTTCACGAGTTCGGCGCACGTCTTCATGACTGTCGGGATTTCTTCGATGTTGCGTTGTTCCTTCTTGAGGTCTTTCTCCGTCGCTTGACGGATCACAGGTTTCAAGGTCTCGATCAACGCTTTGTCGGTCACGGTCTTGATCGCTTCGGCGACTTCGCCGATTTCGATACCCCGCACCGTTTCGACGACGACTTTGTCGCCGGGTTCGAGCGGAATGTTTTTCGGGTCGAAATAGTAACGCTTTCCGGCCGATTTGAATCGTACGGATACGACTTCCTTAGGCATTTTCAGTCCTTCTTTCGAGCATGAGCATGAGATTGTCGAAGGCGAGTCGCTCATGGATGTATTGATGTCGTTTCGCCTTGAAGGCGAGCATCCGCGCGAGTTCCTCGCGCAACATCGCGCCTGTCTTGAATGCGAGTATTTCTTCGATACACGGCGTCTCCGATTCGAAAACGACGTGTTTGTGACCATGCCGGGAGAAACGGATGAGATCGCGGTGATAGATCGTCATCATATCGAGAAACAATGTCGTGTTCTCGCTCGTGTTCAACACCTCTCCGACGATGTCTTCGAAGGCGAGCACCATCGTTTTCTTCTCCGCGAGTGCGCCATACAACCGTTTCAAGCCGTCGACGATATCGTGGAAGTCCGGTATCGACAACACCCGTTGCGCTTCGGTCGTCGTTTGTGCGAGCGCAGCGGCGATACGGCTGTCTTCTGCGTCATACCCTTGTTCATGGAGGAAACTCAGAATCGCGCCGGGAGAAAGGGCGTGGAAGGCGATACGTTGGCTACGGGAGCGAATCGTCGGCAACAGTTTCATCGCGTTGTCGGTCAACAAGATTCCGTAGATGTCCGGATGCGGCTCTTCGAGAAACTTGAGCAAGGCGTTGGCGGCATGGGCGTTCATCGTTTCCGCCGCTTC
>SLPE01000146.1 GCA_007132145.1 Candidatus Izemoplasma sp. | reverse complement strand
GTCGCGCTACACAGGACCGAGTTGGAAGAAAGCCCGGCGCTTGAGATATTCGATTCTCGAAACCGGACAAGAACTCGGAAAACGGGCCTATCCGCCCGGGCATCACGGCCAACGCCGGGGAAAACTGAGCGAATACGGAATGCAGTTGCAAGAGAAGCAGAAAGTCCGCTTCACCTACGGTGTCAATGAACGTCAGTTCCGCAAGACTTTCGTCGAAGCGAAGAAACTCGACGGACGCCAAGGGGAGAATTTCCTGTTCTTGCTCGAAAGCCGTTTGGACAATCTCGTCTACCGTGCCGGTTTCACCAGGACGAGACGTCAGGCGAGACAACTCGTCGCTCACGGACACTTCCTCGTCGACGGACGCAAGGTCGACATCCCCTCTTACCGGGTGACGCCCGGTCAAGTGGTGACCTTGAAGGAACGTTCGCGGAAAGTGCCGGCGATCGTCGAAAGTCTCGAAGCGGTCGTCGAACGTCTCGGCTTCATCGAGTACGACGAAGAGAAGTTCGCTTTCACCTATACCCGTTTCCCCGAACGCAAAGAAATCCTCACCGACATCAAAGAGAATCTCATCGTCGAATTCTACAATCGATGACACACAAAAAGCAGTTCAGCCAGTGAACTGCTTTTTTCATGCGGTTTTGTGGTCAGCGACGCTTGTGCGATTCCGCCGATTCGACGAGTTTCATGTAGCTTTTCGCTTCTAGCGAAGCGCCGCCGACAAGGGCGCCGTCAATCGTTTCTTCGGCCATGTACTCGTCGATGTTGTCGGGATTGACGCTACCGCCGTAGACGATGCGTACGACGCTCGCATCGATACCGACGGTCTCGGTCAAGACGTCACGGATCGCGTCGATGGCTTCCGCAGCGTCTTTCGCACGCGCATGTCTTCCGGTCCCGATCGCCCAGATCGGTTCATAGGCGATGATCGTCTTTTCGACGATGTCTGGCGTCAATCCGGAAAACATCCGTTCGACTTGGGCGCGGACATAAGGGATGGTGTCGCCGCTTTCGCGGATGTCCAGCGGTTCGCCCAGACAGGCGATGGGAACGAGACCGTGCGTGACGGCCTGCTTGATCTTGAGATTGACGCGTTCATCGGTTTCATTGTAGTGACGCCTGCGCTCGCTATGACCGACGATGACGGCGTGCACGCCGAGGTCGGCGAGCAGGGCGGCGCTGATTTCGCCGGTATAGGCGCCGTTTTCCTCTTCATGGACGTTTTGCGCGGCGATGCGGATGTGAGGGCCTTGTCGTCTGATCAAGCTCCTGAGAATCGGCGCCTGGGGACAGACGATCATGTCGACGGATTCTTTCTTGGGCGCTTCCATGTTGACGGTGTAGATGAAATCGAGCGATTCATCGCGTGATTTGAACATTTTCCAGTTGGCAATGATCAATGGTTTTCTCATAGGTGTCCCTCCTTGCGAAGTCCTTTTTCTATGTCGGCGAGCGCGGCTTTGGCGTCCTTGCCTTCGACGACGAGGGTGACGTCGTCTCCGCTAGGAACTTCCGCGACGAGTTGGTTGATGAGCCGGCGGACGTCGAAGACTTGGTCCCGGTAATGGAGTTTCATACCGGCTTCGTATGTGAGAACCGCTGCGAGAAGGATGTCCGCGAGCGGTTTTTGCAACCCTTGAAGCGTTTCGAAACGCAATGCTTTCCGCATGTCATCACCTAGAACATCGGGGGGGTGCTGACCCAGAGCACCACACAGGTCTCCCGGGTATGGTTTTCGAGAACATGGGGTTTGTTGCTGGTGTAGTAGAATGAGTCACCGGCATTGCACACGGCGCGTCTGTTGCCGACTTTCAACGTCACCGACCCCGCGAGGACATAGCCGAATTCTTCCCCCGAATGGGGTTTATCCGAAAACGAAGCGCCTCCCGGCGCGATTTCGATGATGATCGGTTCCATCTCGAACTTTTGCGCGTTCGGAACGATCCAGCGGATCGTATGTTGCAAGGCCTCGTCCGTCTTTTCGTAAAAATCCTCGGGCGTGAATACGGCGAGTTCCTCTTGATCGTCTCCGAAAAACTCTCCGAAACTCGAGCCGAGCACTTCCAAGATGGCATACAACGTCTGAATCGAAGGACTCGTCTTCTGTCGCTCGATCTGAGAGATGAAGCCTTTCGTCAGTTCACAGCGGTTGGCGAGTTCTTCTTGTGTCAAGCCGTTTTCAAGACGCAACTGCTTGATTTTCTGACCGATGTCCTTGAAATCCATCACAACGTGTCCAAACAGCCGATACCCGGGAGGGGCTTGCCTTCCATGAACTCGAGACTCGCGCCGCCCCCTGTCGAGATATGGGTGAACTGATCGGCATAACCGAGTGATATCGCCGCGGCGGCACTGTCTCCGCCGCCGATGACGGTCGTCGCGTCTTCCAAGGCGGCGAGGGCTTTGCAGATGCCTTCGGTCCCTTGGGCGAAGTTCGGCATCTCGAAGACGCCGACAGGACCGTTCCAAACGACCGTCTTCGCATCCGACAACAACTCACCATAGCGGGCGAGCGTCTTCGGTCCGATGTCGAGTCCCATCTCGTCGCGACGAAAATCGTCGCGTGCCGCGATGCGGATGGGTGCGTCGTTGGAAAACTCCTTGGTGAGTTTGAAATCTTCGGGAAGATGCAGTTTGCCTTCGCCTTCGGCGAGCAAGGTGCGGGCGAGGTCGATTTTGTCGTCTTCAACGACGCTTTCACCGATTTCGAACCCTTGCGCTTTCATGAACGTATAACTCATGCCGCCGCCGATCAGCACCTTGTCCGCACGTTGCAGGAAACTGCGGATGACACCGATCTTGTCACTGACCTTGATGCCGCCCAATATGGCGACGAAAGGTCTTTTCGGATGCTCGATGGCATCACCGATGTGCTTGATTTCACGTTCGAGTAGATACCCGGCCGCACTTTCTTCGATGTGGGCGGCGATACCGACGTTGGAGGCGTGCGCTCGATGCGCCGTTCCGAAGGCGTCGTTGACGAAGATGTCGCCAAGCGATGCCCAGTATTTCCCGAGTTCCGGGTCGTTTTTCGATTCTTTGCGGCCGTCGGCGTCTTCGAAACGGGTGTTTTCGAACATCATGATTTCTCCCGGGCGCAACGCTTCGACGGCCTGCTCGAGTGCTTGACCACGGGTATGGGGGACGAAGACGACTTCTCTATTCAAGGCTTCACCGAGTCGTCGGGCGACGACATCGAGACTCTTGCCTTTTTTATCTTCGCGGGTCTTGATCCGGCCAAGATGGGAAAAACAGACGACTTTCGCCCCATCATCGAGCAATTTCTGCAATGTCGGCAAAGCTTGGACGATACGGTTGTCGTCGGTGATTTCACCGTTTTCCATCGGCACGTTGAAATCGACGCGGACGAGGACGGTCTTGTTTTTGACGTCGATGTCCTTTAACGTTTTCACTGGCATGTCTCATTCTCCTTTACGTCATCGGTCATGGTCGGAGCCACATCCATTATACTAAAAAAAAGCCGTAATGCCAATAAAAGCGTACTTTCCGTGATATGTTATAATGGAGCCGATGCATACGAAAGGTGGTCGACATGAAAGCCCTATCGTGGAATGTCAACGGATTACGCGCGGCGAAAAGAAAGGGTCTCGACGACGTCTTGAAACGTTTCGACGCGGACTTCGTCGCGTTTCAGGAAATCAAGATGAAGCCCGAGCAAGCCGATTTCGATTTCAAAGGCTACCATGCCTTATGGAACAGCGCGGTGAAACCGGGATACTCCGGTACGCTCGTCCTTTCCAAGCACTCGCCCTTGCGTGTCACAAACGGTCTCGGCGAGGACGACGACGATGACGAAGGACGCGTCATCACCTTGACGTTCCCCGACTTCTTCTTCGTGACCGCCTACATCCCCAACGCGCAACGCGAATTGACGCGTCTTCCTTTCCGAATGGCGTACGAAGACCGTTTCAAGGAGTACTTGAAGGTCTTGGACCAACAAAAACCCGTCATCGTGTGCGGCGACCTCAATGTCGCGCACACGCCGATCGATTTGAAGAATCCCGATGGAAACCAACGTAACGCCGGCTACACGATCGAGGAAAGGATGAAGTTCTCCGCATTGCTCGAAGCCGGTTTCGTCGATGTGTTCCGCACTTTGCACCCGGAGCGCATCCAATATACATGGTGGAGTTATCGCTTCAACGCACGAAAGAGGAACATCGGTTGGCGCATCGATTACTTCCTCGTCTCCGAGCGGCTGATGCCGGCTGTGCGATCGATGTCGATCGAAGACGCTATCGAAGGTAGCGACCACTGCCCGATCGTACTCGACATCGACGTGTGAGCGGACTTATCGGTCGATGCGCTCGATCAGTCTTCCCGTCTGAACGTGCTTGCGTACAGCCGTCGCATACGGAAGCGCCGTCTTCAAGATGGCGAGATTCGTGAAAATGATTTCCGCATCGCCGTTTCGACCTTGCCGCAACGAAAGGACGTTGAAGTAGTTGACGAAGACGGCGTCCGTCGCGCGCAGCGGTCTCAAAGGATATAGACACGTTTCTTGAGAAAGGTAGAGCGGTACGTTGTTTTTCAAGCCGTATCTGGCTCGGAGCGCACGGATGCGTCCTTCGTATGTGACGTGTTCCTCGATGGCGAGTTCGTTCAAATATTGACGCATCCCCTTCTTTTCGAGATGCATGCCTTCGCCGTCGTTGACCATGATGCCTTGTGCGGTTTTCAAGATGTAGTTCATGAAACCACCCCCTGACTTGAACGTACAGGGGGTGGTTCGTTTTTTCAAGGATCACGTGTTGATAAAAACCGCCGAAGCCTTCACGATCCTCAATCGGGCATGGATCGGTACTTTTTCGCGAGGTTCTCGACCGTGAACCCGAGTGATTCGACGACGGCCTTCCCGGGACCGCTCTTTCCGAATCGCTCGACGCCGTGCACGGCATTTGCGACACGGTACCAGAGGTCGGGACTGCCGAGTTCGATGGCGAGTCTTTTCTTGATGTCTTTGGGAAGGACGGCGTCCTTGACTTTGTCGGATTGTTTGTGGAAAAGGTCGAGAGAAGGAACGCTGACGACACGAACGCGTTCATCGTATTTGTCCTTGAGATGGGTCTGCAATTCGAGAGCGAGTTCGAGTTCGGAGCCGCTGGCGAGGAGGATGCCTTTGAAATCTTCTTCGTCCTTGACGACGTAGGCGCCTTGCTTGAAAGCGATGTAGTCGACATCGTTGGTGACGGTCGTTTCTTGTCGGGTGAGCGCGATGACGACCGGGGTGCGTTTCGATTCGAGGGCGTAGCGGATCGCATGTCTCACTTCGTTGGCGTGCGCGGGACGGAACGTGACGAGATGCGGCGTCGTCCTGAACATCGAGAGTTGTTCGATCGGTTGATGCGTCGGTCCGTCTTCACCGACGGCGACGCTGTCGTGCGTGAAGATGAACGTCGAAGGGATTTCCATGAGCGCGGCCAGGCGGATCGCCGGTTTCATGTAATCGGAAAATACGAGAAATCCGCCCGAGAAGGCTTTCAGATGATGGAGGACCATGCCGTTGACGATGGCGGCCATCGCGTGTTCGCGGACACCGAAGTTGATGTTGCGTCCGCCGGGAGACGCGCGTGTGAAGTCCCCGTCGAGGCCTTTCACTTTTGTGCTTCCGCTCAAATCGGCGCTGCCGCCGACCATTTCGACGAGTCGTTCAGAGAGCGGTGGCAAAAACGCGCCGATGCTCGCCCGGGTCGCTTCACGGGTGCCGATTTCAACGGGAGGAACGATGCGTTCGAAATCGAGATCGAAATCCCGGGTGAGGATGCCTTCGAGGTTGGAAAACGCCTTCGGATGGAGTTCACGGTACTCGTCCATCGTCTCGACCCATTCGACATGTTGTCGATCGTTGCGTTCGACGACGTTTTTGAAAAAGTCGCGATAGACGTCTTCAGGCACTTCGAAGGGGGCGTAAGGATAGTTGAATGTTTCACGTAGTCGGTCCGTCTCTTCTTCTTTGAGCGGTGCGCCGTGGGTCGCGCTCGTGCCGGCCTTGCGTGCGCCGTAACCGATGACGCTCTTGATTTCGATGAAACTCGGCCGGGGTTCTTCTTTCGCGCGCGTAATCGCTTGGTCGACGGCATCGACATCGTTGGCGTCGTCGACGCGCGCATAGGCGAATCCCTTGCTTTCGACGAGGTGTCGGATATCGGTGCTCGTCGCGTTCTTCGTCGGTCCGTCGAGTTGTACGTCGTTCGAATCGAAAAGGATGATGAGCCTTTCCAACCCGAGATGTCCTGCAAGGCTCATGGCTTCAAGCGATATGCCTTCTTGAAGGTCTCCGTCGCCGCAAAGGACGTAGGTGAAGTGGTCGACGACGTCGAGGCCGGGTTTGTTGAAGGTGTGGCGGAGATGTCGTTCAGCGATGGCGAGACCGACGGCCATGGCGAGACCTTGACCGAGCGGGCCCGTCGTCGCATCGACGCCGTCGGTGTGCCGGTACTCGGGGTGACCAGGCGTCGTCGAGTCGAGTTGACGAAAAGCCTTGAGGTCTTCGATGCCGATTTCGTATCCGGCAAGATGCAAGGTCGCATAGAGCATCGCGGAACCGTGTCCCGCAGAGAGGATGAAGCGGTCGCGGTTGAACCATTTGGCGTCGTTGGGTGTCACTTTGAGATGTTTGGTGAACAAGGTATAAATGACGGGTGCGGCACCCAAGACGATGCCGGGATGACCGCTGTTGGCGCGGTTGATCATGTCCAGTCCTAGAAAACGGATG
>SLPE01000034.1 GCA_007132145.1 Candidatus Izemoplasma sp. | reverse complement strand
GACGATGTTGCCGCCGACGTAGAGCAAGATATCGGACAGTCCCGCTTCTTGACAGTTCTCCCGCATGTACTTGCAGTCCATTTCACCATGGCCGTAAAGCGAAGAGACCAAAATCGCGACGGCATTCGTTTCGATCGCCGCGTTGATGAAGTCTTCTTGTGAACTCAAGACACCGATGTTGACGACATTGAATCCATGGTCTTCCAAGACATGTTCGATGATTTTGTTGCCTACGGCGTGAACGTCGGCGCCGATAACGCCTATGACGACGGTCTTCATGGGCCTCTCATCTCCGAAGTGCGGCATTATAAAAGGATGATCGTGGTTGAATCATCCTTGTTTGTGTTGCGCGGTGAACGAAAATTCAGCCAGAATGGTTGTCGTTGTTTCGATTTGACATTTTACAGCACAACTTGTTTGTACGCTAATCATTTTCGTTTCTCCCGTGGGTCAGGCGTGTCTTGACAACGCATTCCCACTTTTAATTATACACATCCTCGCCAAAATTTCAAGTGGTAACTGAATATTTTGAAAGCGTTTTTATTTCTTCTTCCAAAAACGATTGAAAACAAGAAAAAAGACATGAGGGACATGTCTTTGGGTAACTCACCGAATCAGGCGTTCATTGTTCGTATCTTGAAGCGTTGATAATAGTCCTCGAATTCATTGCCGTATTTGATGAACCGGTCGAGAATGTAGGGTTCGAAGTAGTCTTTGTATTCCGTCTCGAGAAGCTCGACGGCGCGTTTGTGGGTCAGTTCGGTCTTGTAGTTCCTACCCGACCGGAGAATGTCATACATTTCCGCCAACAAGATGATCTGTCCTTCTTGGCTGCGCTGGATGCGCTTCATGCGCTCGGTGAACGCCTTGTCGGCATTCTTCTCGAAATGGGCGCGAACGATGTCTTCGCTCTTTTGGTTCAGTTGCAGGCGCTTGATGATGACACTGCCGAGAATCGTCTTTTCCCGGATGACTTGATAGTCGCGTTCGTTCAAGACCTCTTTTTCTTCGTACTCCATGATCGAGAGGTCTTGCAGTTTGTCGATGTGGATTTTCGAGTATTCATAGATTTCCGTACAGACATTGGGACTGAGGCCCAAGACATTGCCGAGACGGCTCGCGACTTCGCCGACGCGATGCGCGCTCGTGCTGTCTTCTTTCGCGCTGTTGGCGTTGAACACGCCGATGACGTCGAACACGTCACCGACGACGGCCTTGAAGTCGCTTTCGAGGTCGCGGCGCTTGACGAGTTCCTCTTTACGTTTGTTGTTCATCATTTCGCCGATGGCGACCGATGAGTACAAGGCGATGGTGAAGACGATCAAGACGATGGTCCGCAGGACAATGTCGATCGTCACGTTGGGGCTTTCATGAATCAGATAGTTGTAGAGCGTTTCAATCGATGATGCTTGCATATAGAGCGGATGCATGATCGTGACATGGATGATCGTCATCAGAACGAGGACCCATTTGAAGAGGATTCGCAACAATCGAGCGTCTTGGTAGAGGGCGATGACGACCAACGCGAAATAGATGAGGACATACCCCGCTTGTGTAATCGAAAAATCGACCATGTCGTCGGGCCTTGCCTCGACGCGGAGTTTGATGTAGACGGCGAAAGATGCGATGATGATGTAGACGCTGGCGATGTACATGGCCATTTGCTGTTTCAACAGCGTACGGGGTTCTTCCCGGATGATACGCTTCAATGTCGTGTTGATGGCCAACATCAAAATGGCGAACCCGAACACGACGATGAGGTTCGTCCCTTCGTTGCCGATCCAAGTGAAGAGGATGAACACCAAGTTGGTGAGGAAGATGATGTTCTTGATGACCCGGTTCCGCCGATAGAGGACACTCACTTCATCGAGAACGTCGACACCCGCTTCGAAGCTGAAACGGTCGGTGGCGAGTTTCGCAATTCTCTGAGAGGCCGCGCGAAAACGGTTCCTCAGCTTCGACTCTTTACGGTCGGGGTCCCTTTGCGAAAACACCTTGATCTTCTCCAAGGTGTTCTTGAAGAACAAGGCGATTTTGTCGAGTCGGGTCGGTTTGTTCGGGTCGACGTGCTTGCCGGCTTTTTCGAAGTAGTCCGTCAGTTCTTCGGGGTCCTTGTCGGCCTTTCGGAAGAACTCGTCGAGTTTCTTGTCGCGCTTGGCCATCTCTTCGGGTCTCTTCCTACAAGTCTATGTCTAGACGTATTTCCTTGTATTTGGGGTCTTTCTGCGCTTCTCGTTCGTTGATGATCTGAGCGACCCTCGTGCTCGCGGCGGCGGCGATGGCGCCGACGATGTCGTCGAGGAACGTATGACATCTGTCTTTGTCCTGCTTGCCCTCTTCGTTCAGTTTCGCAACGAGCAAGGGTTTGTTGACGTCGATGTCGCCGAAATTCGTTTTTCCGATCGTCCCGTAAAGACCTGCGATTTCAAGACCGAAGAGTTCGTCGATGCCGAACATCCCCAAATCGGAATGGAGAATCTCACGAAGTGGTTCGCGGATCAAGTTCTCCTCGGTGAGTCTGTCGATTTCCGCGCCGAGTTGTAAAAGATGAAACGTATCTCTGAGGGAAAGGATCTTCTCGACGGAATCGACGCAATCGCGCATCGAGATGGTATCGCTCCATTTCGATTGTTGCATGTGTGCGATTTCGGCGATGTCTTCGACGCTGACACCGCGTTCTTTCAAGGTCTTGATGTTCATGTCGAGCATTTCGGGTCGGTTGAACAGGGCACGTCGTTTCATGTGCACACTCCTCTCTATGAATCAATGTGATATTATACCATCAATTCCGTGATAATCAAACCTCCTAAGACGTTTCAAGTCAAAACGACGCCAGGTTTCAGGAGATGTCGGCCCCGCCCGTTCATGAACGCGGTAGCGCTCATCGTCTTCTTCCCTTCGGGTTGCACTGCAGTGAACAAGACGGTGCCATCTGCACATTGTATATGCATGCCCCGTCTGTCCGCTGCGAGGAACGTCCCGGGCACTTCGGTTTCATCTTTGTCTGAGCGCGAGGCCAAACGTATTTTCAAACGGGTCCGGTCTGGGAGTAGCACATAAGGCCCGGGCACGTCGTTGAGCGCTCGGATCTTCGCTTCGACATCGTCTGCAGCCCGATTGAAATCGAGATGTTCTTCATGGGGTTTCACGTTGTAAGCGAACGTCGCTTCATCATCGTTTTGTGAAACCGGAGAAAGGGTTCCGGAGGCGATGGACGGCAAAGTATCCAACAAGAGATCCCGACCTAGCAACGCCAGTTTCTCAAAGAGCGAAGTCGACGTTTCATCGGCCTCGATGTCGATGGCGCGTTGCGCATAGATGCCGCCCGCGTCCATTTTCTCGACCATCTCGATGATACTGATGCCGCTTTGTTCATGTCGACGCTCGATGGCGCGTTGCACGGGTGCTCCTCCGCGCAGTTTCGGCAAGAGACTCGCATGGACGTTGAGCGGAGCGATCTTGGGAACATCGAGGATGGTGCGGGGCAGAATCTGACCGTAGGCCGCGGTGATGATGAAATCGGGCTCCACAGCGGCGATGCGCTCTTGTACGTCCCGTACGCGTTGCGGGCGAAGGCATTCGAGTTTCAACCGGGAGGCTGCACGAAAAACGGGGGATGGCTTCGCCGCGCCTCCAGCCGGCTGCGACACAACGAGTACAACGTCGGTGTGTTGTGCGAGCGTCTCGAGTATCGGAACGCTGAATTCGGGGGTTCCCATGAAAACGATTCTCATGTGTGCACACTTCCTTTTTCTCATAGGTTTCTCGGGTGACGGTCGACATCGAACACCGTGTCGTGATCCGTTTCTTTCTCGATGAACGCACGCATCACCGGCATCGGGTCGGCATCGGCGTCATGTTTGATCAAGATGTCGTTGACGTGCCGCTTACCGCGTTTGGCGATACGGGGTCTCAAAGGACCGATGATACGCATCCCTTCGAGTCCTTCGTTTCTTAAACGCCCGGCAAGCTGTGCGGCCGTCCTGAATGAAACATGCGGTTTGACATGCAGGACGCTGACTCGCATCAACTGTTTGAAGGGCGGCTGAGACGCCCGTTCGCGGTAATCGATCTCCCGGTCGTAAAACTTCCTGTAGTCCCCTTCGATGGCGTCGAGGATGACCGGGTGCTCGACATCGTAGGCTTGGATGACGACTTCGCCTTGCCGTGCTCTTCTTCCGCTCCTGCCCGCCATTTGCGCTAGCAGGGAAAACGTGTCTTCGGCGGCGAAATGGCTCGGTACGTGAAGGCCCATGTCCGCGCTCAGGACGCCGACGAGCGTGACGCGGTCGAAATCGAGACCCTTGGCGATCATCTGGGTGCCGATCAAGACATCGCCGTCCCGTTCGAAGTCGGAAAGCAATGATTCGTGCGCACCCTTCGCACTTGTCGTATCCCGGTCCATACGCATGACCTTCGCATCGGGGAAACGCTTTTTCAATTCGCGTTCCACACGTTCGCTACCGATGCCCATGTAGCGAATGTGTGCAGAACCGCATTTTGGACACGCGGACGGCATCGCTTCGTATTTTCCGCAATGATGGCATTTGAGCGTATGGTCGAAGCGATGATAGGTATAGGGAAGTTCGCATGTTTCACAAACGATCGTATGCGAGCATCTCCGACACATGACGAAGTTCGCGGTCCCCCGTCGGTTCATCAGCAGCAAAGCCTGTTCGCGCCGTTGCAGACAGGCCGACAGGTGTTCGATGAGACGCGCTGAGAACATCGAGGTGTTTCCCGCAAGGAACTCTTGCTTCATGTCGACGGCTTCGACGTTCGGTGGTGCGCTACACATGGCGCGTTCTTTCATTTCAAGGAGGACATAGCGTCCGTTCAAGGCGTGATAATAGCTTTCCACACTCGGCGTCGCCGAGCCCAGGACGAGCGGAACATCGTGCCTTTTCGTACGCCACAAGGCGACTTCGCGTGCATGGTAGCGGGGATGGTCGTCTTGGATGTAGGTATCGCTGTGTTCTTCGTCGATGACAATCATGCCGAGATCGGCAACGGGGGCAAACACGGCGCTACGTGCGCCGACGACGATGCGTGCTTCGCCGCGCTTCATCCGTCGCCATTCGTCGTATTGTTCGCCTAGACTCAAACGACTATGGTAGACGGCGACATCGTTACCGAAACGGGCTTTGAAACGCGCTGTCAAGAGCGGTGTGAGACTGATTTCGGAAACGAGCAGGATGAAGCCGCGCGACGCTTCCCTCATGCGTTCGGCGAGTTCGATGTACACTTCGGTCTTGCCGCTGGCCGCGACGCCATGGAGCAAGAACGTATCATGACGGCCACCTCTCGCCTCAAGGCGCTCGATGACGGCCTTCTGTGCGTCGTTCAACGTGACGCGTTTGTCTTCGACGGCGCGGATATGCGTCAGTTCACGGCTCTTTTCTCGCGACATCACGTCCAAGCAACCGTGTTTTCGCAAGGAGTTGAGCGTCGCCGATGACGCGGACGCTTTTTCAAGGAGCGTCTTCTTTTCAAGCGGCGAGGTCGTTTTCAAAAGGTCCATGACCGCTTGTTGCTTGGGTCCGAGACGCGTTGTCGCATTTTGGACGTAGACGACGTATTCCTCTGTGAGCGTCGTCGCTCTTCTGCGAATGCGTGTCGTCGATGTCAAGGCGCCGCTTTCGAGGCCTTCGAAAACCGCTTTGAGATGCTCTGAGACACTAGCGTCGAAAGGGATGTTGTCGGCTTTGCCGAAACGGGCCGCCAATGCCTCGTCAAGACGTGAACGGTCGTTGATTTCCAGTCGTTTTTCGTATTTCATGCGCATGCCCGGGGGCAACATCGCACTCAAGTACTCGCTCCGGGGTGCCGCATGATCGGTCGCGAGTCTTTCCGAAAGCGCCAACGCTTCTTCGTCGAACACCGCTTCGGCATCAAGCAAAGCCCGGATGGCCTTGAGTTCTTTCACATCGGATGCGTCTTTGAAGGCGACGACGATGCCGCTTAACATACGGGGCCCGAAAGGGATTTCGACGCGATGACCGGTACGCAAGAAAGGCTCCATCGTTTCCGGAACGATGTAGTCGAACGCTTTGGAAACCGCGCGATGACGGATGTCGACGACGACGCTTGCGATGCGCATGGACTTCCTCCGTGGATTCGAGGGGATTGATGGAACCACTTCTAAAAAAATTATAACACATAACATTGGTATCTTCCCGTAAATGAGATATAATAACCGTGATACCCACTCGCGCTTTGCGCGAAGAGGAGAGGATACGAATGTCTATGAAACTACGCGACGACGAAGTCGGCGTCTTTGCTTTGGGCGGGCTCGGTGAAGTCGGAAAGAACATGTATTGCGTTCAATACCGTGACGAGATTGTCATCATCGATGCCGGCGTCATGTTTCCGGATGAACACTTGCTCGGCATCGATTACGTCATCCCCGACTACACCTATCTCGTGGAAAACGCCGACAAAATCAAGGGGCTGTTCATCACACACGGGCATGAGGACCACATCGGCGGCATCCCTTGGCTCCTACGTCAAGTCGACATCCCGAAAATCTATGCGAACGGGCTCGCGATCGGACTGATCAAGAACAAGATGCAAGAACACCGCGACGTCCGTTTCAACTTGCTCGAATATTTCGAAAACGACATCATCCGTTTCAACCACTTGAGCATCGGCTTTTTCCGGACGAACCATTCGACGCCCGATTCTTTCGGCATCGTCGTCCGTGCACCACACGGAAGCATCGTCCATACCGGCGACTTCAAATT
>SLPE01000148.1 GCA_007132145.1 Candidatus Izemoplasma sp. | reverse complement strand
TCGCCATGGAAATTTCCTGCGCTCACGGCCCGCTCATCGTCGAGAATGACCGGGTTGTCCGTCATCGCGTTCATTTCCCGCTCGACGATGTCCAAGACGTGCTTGAAGGCATCGAGGACGGCGCCGTGAACCTGTGGAACACATCTCAAGGCGTAAGCGTCCTGTACACGTTCTTCTCCTTGTTTCGTCGTATTCGAAGATCCTTCGAGCAAAGCGCGCATCCGCCTCGCCGATTCGATCTGTCCCTTTTGATTGCGGATGTCGTGGACCGTTTCTTCGAAGACGTCGACGATGCCACGAAGCGCTTCAAAACTGAGCGCCGCACCCATGTGGGCCGCATCGATGAGCCTCCTCATGTCATACAACGCGAAAACGGAGACACTGCACATCGCTTGCGTCCCGTTGATGAGTGCGAGGCCTTCTTTCGCCTCGAGTCTTTCAAGCGGCCGGATGCCGGCTTTACGCATGGCGGCTGATGCGGGCAGTCGCTCGCCTCCGTAGTCGGCTTCGCCGAGACCGATCAAGGGCAGCGCCATGTGCGCAAGGGGGACGAGGTCACCGCTCGCGCCGAGTGAGCCTTGTTCATAGACGACGGGTGTGACGCCTTTGTTCAACATTTCTACCAACGTCTCCACGGTTTCCGCGCGGACGCCGCTATAGCCTTTGATCAATGCGTTCACCCGCAACAACATCATGCCCCGGACGATGTCTTCACCGAAAGGTTCACCGATTCCGCAAGCATGGCTCTTCAACAAGTTTTCCTGAAGCTCTCCGAGCGTGTCGGCAGGGATGATGTCGTCGCACAACTTTCCGAACCCGGTGTTGACGCCGTAGGCGACGGTTCCCCTTTCCAACATCGCTTCAACGGCTCGGCGCGATGTCCGAACCCGTTGCATCGCCGCATCGGAAATCTTGACTTTCCTACGGTTTCTACAGATGTCGACACATTGGTCGATGTTCAAGTCGTGTCCACTCAACTCAATCATGTCCTGCACCACGCGCGATGCGCGCCCTTTCGTTGTGGAGTCAGTGTTGCGTACTCTCTTATACGGCGGTTGTTAACTCGTTTATATGATATCATACGCTCCAAGAAATTGAAAGCATGCGCATGATGGCACGCATCTATCAAAAAGGCTTCCGTGACGGAAGCCTCTTCGCCTCTTGCACTTCGCCATGAAGTATGGCAGGGGTGACAGGATTCGAACCCGTACCGACGGTTTTGGAGACCGCTGTGCTACCATTAACACCACACCCCTTGAAGTTGGTGGAGGGGGACGGATTTGAACCGCCGAACCCTGAGGGAGCAGATTTACAGTCTGCCGCGTTTAACCACTTCGCTACCCCTCCGAAAGGTGCACGCCTTCAAGCGCTAACCTATTATAGCAAAGCCGCCCCTCAAAATCAAGGTGAAAAGGGGTGCTGTTTCCTCCCTTCATTCCGTGACGGTATAGCCTTTGTCCTCGATGACCGAACGGATCGTCTCATAGTCTTTATCTTCGCTAAAGACATGGACGGTCTTTCCTTCGAGGTCGATTTCGAACTTCTCGACGCCCGCATTTTTCAAAGCGTCGCCGATCGTCTTGACGCAATGTCGGCAAGACATGTCTTCGACTTTGAACGTCATCGTATTCACCTCCTTCTACTTGTCTTCGAATGTGCTGAGTTTCACGGTTTTCAGACGGAGCGCGTTCAACACGACCATGATCGATGAAAACGCCATGGCGACAGCGGCAAGAACCATCGACAACCGGCCCGATGCGGCCAAGGGAATCGCCACCAGGTTGTATGAAAAAGCCCAGAAGAGGTTCTGCTTGATGTTGCGCAAGGTCGCGGTGCTCACTTCGATCGCCCGAATCGCCGAGGAGAGGTCCTTGCTCATCAACGTGACATCCCCGGAGCCGATGGCGATATCGCTACCCGTTCCCATCGCGAACCCGACGTCCGCTTGTTTGAGCGCGGGGGCGTCGTTGATGCCGTCTCCGACATAGGCCGTCGTCTTGCCGTCCGCCTGGAGCCGTTTGACGATGTCCGCTTTCTCATGGGGCAAGACCGCGGCGAAGACCCGCTTGATGCCCGCTTCTTCCGCGATGGCTTCGGCGACGATGCGGTGGTCTCCGGTCACCATCGCCGTTTCGATGCCCATCGCATGTAGCTTTTCAATGACGGCTTTCGTCGTCGGTTTGAGTTCGTCACGGACGGCGTAGAGACCTGCGACGCGTCGATCGAGGGCGATGTAGTTGACGGTCTTTCCACGCGATGCCAAGCGATGGTAGTCTTTTTCGAACTCTTGCGTATCGATGCCGTTTTCTTTCATGAAGGTCGGCGTTCCGATGCGGACATGTCGCTTCGAGGCCCGACCTTCAATCCCTTTGCCTCCGTGGACTTTGAACTGTCCGATGTCGACAGGCTCGACGCCTTGTTCTTCGGCATAGGCGGTCAAAGCGGAAGACACGGGATGGGTGGATTGTCTTTCGAGTCCGTGCGCGATCGACAATACCTCATCATCGCCGATGAAATCGGTGACTCGGGGTTCGCCACGGGTCAAGGTCCCCGTCTTGTCGAAAGCCATCGAATCGATTTTGTCGGCGATTTCGAAAAACTCGCCACCTTTGTAGAGGATGTGTCGCTTCGCCGCGATGCCGTTGCCGACGAGGATGCTCGTCGGTGTCGCGAGTCCGAGCGCGCAAGGGCAGCTGATGACGAGGATCGCGATGCTTCTTGTGAAGGCGTCTGTAAATCCGAACCCTTGCAAAACGAACATGTGCAACAAGAAGTTCACGAGCGCGATGAGCAAGACGACGGGGACGAAATATGAAGCGATGCGGTCGACGGCACGCTGAATCGGCAATTTGTCGCCGGAAGCTTCTTCGACGTGCGCGATGATTTTCGAAAGCAATGTGTCCAATCCGACCTTACGCGCTTCGATGACGACACGTTCTCCGACGTTCATCGTCGCACCGATGACCGAATCGTCACGCGTTTTATGCAACGGGATGCTTTCGCCGGTCATCGCTGAAGCGTCTACGTGCGTCTCCCCTTCGACGATGACGCCGTCTACGGGAAACTGCTCGTTCGCAAGCACGCTGAGACGGTCGCCGACGGCGACCTCTTCGATCGGGACGATCCTTTCGCCTTCGGCATCGATGAGACGGGCTTCTTTCGCACCGAGATGCATCAACTCGACCAGCGCGTCGGTCGTCCGTTCTTTGACGAGGTGTTCGAAGTAGTTGCCGATCATCACCATCGTGATGATGATGGCGCTGATTTCGAAATAGAGCACGGGATGATGGTGTGGCGAAGTGTGCGTCATCAAGATGTAGACACTGTAGAAATAGGCACTGCTCGTCCCGAGTACGACGAGGACGTCCATGCCCGGAGCACGGCTCTTCAAAGACCGGTACGCGCCCATGTAGAAACGTGAACCGATGACGAACTGGACGATGCCCGCAAGCACGAGCTGGAAGATGCCGTCCATGAACAAGTCGGGTACGTAAAGGAAGGAAAACCACGCGAGATGTCCGAACATCGCCCACAAAAGGGGAAATGACAAAACGACGGAGGCGAGCATGAACGTGAGCAATTTCCTGCGTTCACGTTTCGGGTCGTCCAACGTCGACTCCATGATGACTTTGTATCCGGATCTCTCGATGCGTTCGGCGATGTCGGTAAGGCCGGTTTCGGTCTCGTCGTACGTGGCGATGACGCGCCCCGCGGCGACATTGACGGATACATCGGCATGAGGGTCGTCTTCGAACGCGTTCTTGATCGTCTTGGCGCACATTGCGCACGTCATGCCTTCGACACGGATGCTCTTCTTCTTCATGCCTTCTCCTCCTCGGGAATGTTGCAGACGTAGACTTTCGCGTCCTTCGTCTTTTCGTGGATTTCAAAACGGGCACGGTCGCGGACCAAGGTGTCTTCGACGTGTCCTCGCTCCGAAAGGTATGCAAGGAGCGTGCGTTGTTCTTTCAAACGCGGACTCAACCGGTAGAACGCCCGTTGTCTGACCCGGTGGACTTCGACAAGTCCGGCCGTCTTGAGTTTTTGCAAGTGTTTGGAGACATTGGCTTGTCGGATGCCGAGAATCTCCTCGAGTTCGCAGACACAGAGTTCTCCACCCATCAATAGATAAAGCAACCGCAATCGGATCGAGTGGGACAACTGATGGAACCATTCCGTCGTTTGCATATCGCACCTCCAATCCGATTATAAGACAGTCTTTGTATTCCTTTCAAGGAATATGCTTGTGAGGCATGAAAAAACCCGCGAACCATACGCGGGCGTGAAGGGCTTCTCCTTTGTGCATTTCGACAAGACATCCGTCTTCGACCTTGAAACCTCGAATCGTCAAGGTTTCGCGCAGCTTCGTCTCCCGTCTGTACCAGACGCCGACTTTACGGGCGTTCACCGGCGTTTTGAAATGTTGTTTCACCGCTTGCTCGGCGAGGCCGACGTATTCCGCGTTGTTCACATGGTCGTTGACGTCTAGATGCCGCTTTCGAATCGTCTCGCACGTTTTGAAAAGAGCGGCGCCAGCGTGGCGCGGTGCATCGGGAAAATCGAGTTTGAGCGGTTCGGGGTGCGCATCGACGAACAAGGCGAGCATATCCGCATCGGGGCGGACGATCGCCCGCTTGCGCGTATCGATGAGCGTGAACTTGCCTTTCCCCGAAACGAGATGTTCACCGTCAAGGCTCCTGATGCGATACACCCGGTATCCGTATACCTTCCAAAACGCATAGGGCAAGGTACCTAGACGCACCCGCTCCCCCTTCGCCGGCAACCTCTCGATATCGATGTCGTACTCGAGAAGGACCCACAGACGGTTCTTCGCGTCGTGGTAGGCCTTGCCTGCGCCGTAGCTCTCGGCGTTTTCAGCCATGATCTCGCTGAGGTGCCGAAACAACGACAAGATGCTCAAGCGTCCGCCATCACACTTGTCCGCATCGATATCGACAGTCCTCTCGAACATCTCGATTTCATGAAGACCCTCTGATAAGGCCCTCTCATGCATCTTGGTCTGCCTTCACGAAAACGACATCTTCCTTTTTCTCCGTCAACGCCTTGATAGCGGAGACGATGTAGAGGATTCCCGAAATCACGTTGAACAACAGACTCAGACATCCCCATAGCGCCTGATAGAACAATACGCGTCGTGCCCGTGTCTCGTCATAACGTCCTTTAAGGAGTTTGGTGAACAACGACAGATTGACCGCGAAGCCGATGAGTATGACGAGTGCGACAAACACGAACACGGTACCCACGATATGCATGATCTCGACCAACGAAGCGATCGTCGCTTCGTCGAATCCGCCGTTTCCGTTCACTTCGAACATCTCTTCCGAAGCGTTCGTGAAAACCGCCGACGCGAAAGAAAAAGCCAACAACGCCAACCCTTCGACGACGAGCCCGAACACGGTGAGATTCTTCGATGTGTCATTCACTTTGTGCATGGTAACTCCATCTCCTTCGTTCACCCGATTCCATCGTTTTCCTACAGACCCTTATGTGTGCCGTCGCAATTCGGCGGCGTCTTGGTCGCTTTACATCCGCAAAGATAAGCGGTTCTGTCCCTATCGGCGATGAACACGAGTGGTCTGAACTCGGTGTCGCCATGGCTGCCGTCGCAAAAAGGCTGTTTTCCGCTTTCTCCGCAGCGACACCAGGCGTAGCGTTCACCCGCCTTGAGTTCGACCGCATACGGTCCTTTTCTCGCGATGCTCGGTTTGGTCATGCGCGATACCTCCTTTTTTGATAGTTCACCATTTCTCAAAGAATCCCGAGTAAAACCATCATCAAGAGGATGACGGTGATGGCTCCCGTATAAATGAAGGCGTCGCTCCGGATGATGGTCGTTTCATAGCGCCGGTTGAAAAACGACGTCGCAATGATGAAGCGTTCCAAGAATCCTGTACGCGCATGGTCCTTGAGTTCGAGTCGCCGCCGTTCTTCTTCCGTCAACGGGCATTGTTTCCCGTGCACTGCGCGACAAGCGAGCCGCAAGGTCAGATTCGCCGGGAAGAAGAGAATCGGCTCGAGACGGAACCAAGCGGGAATGCGCAACTGGAAGAGTCGGAACTTCTTGCCCAACAGGAAAATCAAGAAACCGCCGGCGATGATCGGAACCATGATCCACACATCCGATGCCGTGAAAACACGCATCCCCAGGACATAACTGTCGATGAAAGCCGGGTCGTAGGTCGTCGAACGCAATGCCGGTACGATCAAGGTGTCGAGAATGTATCCTGGAAACATCCCGATGGCGACGATCAAGACGGCGACCGCGACGAGTGCGGTGTCGAGGCAGTTGTATTCGGGTTTGATCGATTCGAAGCGTTTCGGCATTTTTCGCAAGAACACGTAGTAGAACATCTTGATGTACAAACACGTCGTCCCGGCACTGACGACGAAGAAGATCATTTCGGCGTACCGGAAGCTGAAGTGCTTGTATTCGTAGGCTTCGACGATGCCGTGATGAAGAATCGTCTTCGAGACATATCCGTTGAACAACGGAACGCCGCTGATGCCCAAAGACGCGATCAGGCATACCGTCGCCGTCAGCGGGAGTTTCCGCCAAAGCCCTCCGAGCCGGGTCATGTCGGCTTCGCGGGTATGGAAGTAGACGACGCCCGCGACCATGAACAGGAGCGATTTGAAGAGCGCGTGGTTGATGATGTGATAGAGTGCACCCGTATATCCCATCGCACCGATGTACCCGAGATAGAGTGCGACACCGATGCCCATGACGATGTATCCCATCTGGCTGATGGAACTATAGGCGATCAGCCGTTT
>SLPE01000134.1 GCA_007132145.1 Candidatus Izemoplasma sp. | reverse complement strand
ACCGCTTTCTTGCAAGGTGAATCGGTAATTTTCATGAACGGACGGTTTTGCGTTGAAAAGCGCTCCCCTCTTTCATTTCCACATGTTTTCACGTATACTGGATGTGTCGTCCATCCATGAAAATCTCTGGGAAGAACGGAAGTGCTCGAATGATTCTCGATAGACAATCCTCGACCCCTTTGTACATGCAAATCTACACCCACTTCAAAGACGCCCTCTCACGCGGTCGCATCGCACCCGGTCAAAAACTCGATTCGATTCGCACGTTCGCGGCCAAACACGGTTTGAGCGCGACGACCGTCGAAAAAGCCTATACGCAACTGTCGGTCGAAGGCTACATCCGATGCGTGCCGAAAAGCGGCACCTATGCGGAAACGGTCGATAGGCTCGAACACACGGTCGAAAGAGACTCGGTTCAGATCGAGCCGAAACCGTCATACAAGAACCTCGGACAACATCCCGGTACATTCGATGCCGCGCGTTTCAAGAAACACATCGCGCGCGTCCTCTCGTCACGCCATGACGACTTGATGAAACCGGGAGACGCGCAAGGCGAGTGGGAACTACGTCGAGAAGTCGCGCATTTCTTGACGAACACGCGCGAAGTGAGAGGTGATGCCGGCCGCATCGTGATCGGCGCCGGTGTGCAAAACCATCTGATGACCTTGGGTTCTTTGCTGAAACATCAACGCGTCGCCTTCTTGAAACCCCTCTTCGAGCGGGCGCGACACGTCTTCGAACTCCTAGGCTATGAACTGCGCGCCTGCAAAACCTTCGACGACCTCTTCGAAGTACAGCCTTCGCTGATCTACATCTCCCCTTCGAATCTCTATCCCGGCGGCGGTGTCGTCGGCATCGGTGAGCGACAACGTCTCATCCGTTATGCGAGCACACATGACGCACTGATCATCGAAGACGATTACAACCATATGTTCCGCTACAACGCCTATCAGATTCCTTCAATTCAAGGCCTCGCCGGGGGAGAACACGTCGTATACATCGGCTCTTTCTCACGGCCTTTCCTCATCAGCATGCGCCTTGGATACATGGTCTTGCCACCGACGTTGTTGAAGCGGTATCTCGCCGCTGCACCCCTTGCACAGACCGTTTCGAAACTCGACCAGCTCGCAATGGCGGAAACGATGAAAAGCGGCGATTTCATGCGGCAGCTTAAACGGATAGCCGTGGTGAGCCGCAAACAGAACGACGCCTTGCGAGAAACGCTCGACGCCTTGCCGGCACGCACCGACATCACACTCGACGGCATCGAATCCAACCTTCACGTCCTGATCCGTAGCGACCATGACGACACGATACGTCTTTTGAAGAAAAAAGCGAAGGCGTTGAAACTCTTCGTCCATGCGTTCGAGGATCCTGAAAACACCCTTCTCGTCCCCTACGCCGGTCTGTCCGAAGAAGAACTGAAGTTCGCGTTCAAGACGTTGCTCGATCCATGATCAAAAAACATCCCCGGTCGGTGGCCGGGGATGTTCTTCATCTGCTTGTCGGTTCAACGTAGACGAGCGTCGTGATCGCGTTCCAACGTCTTCAAGACCCGTGCGATGAAGCGTTCGATGTCTTCATGCGTCCATGTCTTCTCCGTCGAAGAGAAAACCAGGCGGAACCCGAGGGATTTCTTCCCGTCCGGAAGGCCTTTCCCTGAATAGACATCGAAAACGTGGACCGCTTTCAAGACATCTCCGAGTTCAGTTTTCAACGACGCGTGTAGCGAAGCGGCGGGCACGTTTTCATCGACGACAAGCGCAAGATCGCGTTCAACCGAAGGATAACGGCTTACAACATCGTAATCGATGTCTTCTTTCGCCACGTCGTGCAAGGCGAGGAAATCGACTTCGAGAACGTAGACGTCTCCGAGATCGAGACGTTGCGCCTCCTTGGGATGGACCTTCCCGATGTGACCGATCGTCTTCCCGTCGTGTTCAATCGAAGCGCATTGGTGAGGATGGTAGCCTTCGAGCGACTTCGGTGCGTAAGCGACACCATCGATGCACAAGGCTGAACACAAGGCTTCGAAGACCGCCTTCAGCGTGTAGAAATCGGTCTTCATCCCCTTCAACCACCCGCCATCTCGGTACGTGCCGTGGATGGCGAGGGCGAGCACTTCTTTCTCCCCGCTTGCGGCATAGGTCTTGCCGAGTTCGAAAATCGCTGCGTCTTCCGTTTGCCGCGCGACATTGTAAGCGATGATTTCAAGCAATGTCTTGGCCGCGCTCAATCGCATCACGGCACGGGCTTCGCTCATCGGATTCGCCAACTCGAGCGGTGCGGAGTCGGCGTTTCGTGTGAACGTGTTCACGCTCGCCTTGTCGGTCAGAGCGTAGCCGACGACTTCATCGAAACCGAGCCCTGTCAATACTGCGCGCGTCTTCCTGCGCCGTTTTTGCAAAGGACTCAAAGCCCCCGTCGAAACCGTCTTCGGCAACGTCGAGGGAAGCTCGTTGTACCCGCTCAGGCGGCCGATTTCCTCGATGACGTCCTGAAGACCGACGATGTCGACGCGGCGGGTCGGGCAGACCATCTCGAGCCGCCCTTCTACGACGGCATGTTCAAAACGGAGCCGTTTCAAGACGGCGCTGATGTGTTCGAGTGTATAGTTGGACCCGAGAACGTCGTTGACGTCGGCGGCGGTCAAGGTCAAGGTCTTCTCGAGCGCTTGATGGTTGTCGAATCCGCTGTATCCGTCCTTCACGCGCCCTGACGCGTGCGCGATGAAGAGTTCGGCGGCACGGAACAGCGCGAATTTCGTCTTTTCGGGGTCGACGCCGCGCTCGAAGCGTAGCGAAGATTCACTGCGCAATCCGAGACGATGCGACGTCTTCCGCACTTGCACCGGGTCGAAGACCGCGGCTTCGAGGAGGATCCGTACCGTCTTGTCGCTCACTTCGGTGTCACGTCCTCCCATGACGCCGCCGAGGGCGACGGCCTTGTCGCCGTCGGTAATCAAGATGTCGCCCGCTTCGAGTTGCCGTTCCTTGTCGTCAAGCGTCACGAAACGTTCCGCTTCCCGCGCCTCGCGAACGAGGATGGTGTCGCTTTGCATTTTGTCGGCGTCGAAAGCGTGCAGCGGTTGTCCGGTTTCAAGCATGACGTAGTTGGTGATATCGACGATGTTGTTGATGGGGCGGATGCCTGCGGCGATCAATCGTGCGCGCATCCATCGTGGGCTTTCCTTGACACGCATGTTCTCGATGATCAGACCGAAATAGCTCCGACAAGAGCCGGTCGTCGTCGAAATGTCGAGCGGGCGTTGCGCCGGTGTCTCATCGATGTCGAGCGCCTTGATGTTCAAGGGAACGTCGAGAATCGCGGCGACATCGTAGGCGACACCATGCATACTGAGGAGGTCGGCCCGGTTCGGTGTCAGATCGAGGGCCATCACGGTATCGTCCAAATGCAGAGCCTTCAAGGCGTCACGTCCCGGTGGCAAGTTTTCTTCAATGACGTGGATGCCCTTTTCATGATGGTACTTCTCATCGATGCCGAGTTCGCTCAAACTGCAGATCATGCCTTCCGATACGACGCCGCGGATGTTCGTCTTCTCGATGCGCAGACCGCCCGCGAGTGTCGCGCCTTCGCGGGCGACAATCACCGTTTGTCCCGCTTTCGCATTGGGCGCGCCGCAGACGATGTCGAGCGTCTCTTTGCCGACATCGACACGACATACCGTCAGATTGTCCGCATCGGGATGTTGAACCAACGACGCGATCTTACCGATAACGAGCCGATCCGCAGCGACGAGCGGACGGATGTGTTCGACTTCTTGTGAATGGTCGGTCATTTTCGCGGCCAACGCTTCATGACTGAGTCCGAGCGCGACCATGTCCTTGAGCCAAGATAATGAAACGTTCATCGTGCTCCCCCCGGTCGTTTGAATTGTTTGTTGAAGCGGAGGTCGTTCGTGTAGAAATCACGGATGTCGGCGATGCCGTATTTGAGCATCGCGAGGCGTTCGATACCGATGCCGAAAGCGAACCCTTGATAGCGCTTCGGGTCGTAGCCGCACGCCGAGAGGACGTTGTTGTGGACCATGCCGGCGCCGAGTATCTCGATATACCCCGTATGTTTGCACATCGGACATCCGTCGCCGGCGCATGCGGCGCAGGAGACGTCGACTTCGACGCTCGGTTCCGTGAAGGGGAAATACGATGGACGCAGGCGGATGCGGCGGTTTGCACCAAACATCGCCTTCGCGACCGTTTCAAGCGTCCCTTTCAAATCGGCCATCGTCGTGTCTTCATCGACGACGAGACCTTCGACTTGCATGAACTGGTGACTGTGCGTCGGATCGTCGTCATCACGGCGATAGGTCTTTCCGGGACAGATGATCTTGACGGGCTTCTCGCCGCCGTATTCGAGCATCGTCCGCACTTGGACCGGCGATGTGTGCGTCCTCAACAACCGTTCTTTATCGATGAAGAACGTATCTTGCATGTCCCGGGCGGGATGGTGCTTGGGAATGTTGAGCCGTTCGAAGTTGTAATCGTCGCATTCGACTTCGGGGCCTTCCTTGACGACGTATCCCATCCCCATGAACAAGTCTTCGATGTCCTCGACGATCTGGTTGAGGACATGCCTCGTTCCCGAAGCGAGGTCGGGGCCCGGCAATGTGACATCGATTCTTTCTTCAAGCAGTTTCGCTTCGATTCGCGCCGCATCGAGCTCGGCGCGTTTTTCATCGATCAAGGCGGCGAAACGTCGTTTCGTCTGATTGATGCGTTCACCGAATGCCGGTCTTTCCTCGCTCGGCAGATCCTTCATCGCGCCCATGAGGCGGGAGAGGACGGCCTTCTTGCCGAGGAACTCCGCCTTGACGTCGTTGAGACCTTCCGGTTTCGAGACGTCCGCGAGTTTACCGATGAGCGTTTTCTCCAAGGCTTCGAGCTGTTTTTTGACTTCCATGTCGACTTCACTCCTTTTCCTATAAAAAACGTCCTTCTGAAAGGACGAATGTGCATCCGCGGTACCACCTTTTTTCCAGTTTCCTGGCGCTTCATGGCTCATAACGCAAGCCGTGCGGGTGTGGTTCAGACACCACTCTCGGGCTGAAATGAATCCGTTCCGGCACAGGGCGTTTTCAGCGACGGCCCCTCTCTTGGGCGACGGGTGACGGTTCACATGGTCCCGGTCTTCGTGTTGCCATCATTATACCCGAGACGACATGAATAATCAAGGGCATTCGACAGCGTCTTCGCACACCGTCCGCGAACGGTGTCGCGGACGGTGGCCGGGTCGTCTCTCAAGTGATCGAGAGGAATGTTTCGATCTCTTCACGGATGACGCCGAGCGAGCGGTCCCAGAAAGCGGGGTCCTTGACGTCGATACCGACAAGCGCTGCGACGTCTTCGACGCTCATCTGGCCGGTCTTTTGCAAAAGCGTGTCGACCGCTCCGGCGAAGGAGGGTCCCTTTTCGACGAACAAGGCGTAGATGCCCTTTGCGAACAACAATCCGAACGCATAAGGGAAATTGTAAAAACTCAAGTTGCCGCTGTAATAGTGTCCCTTGTTGACCCACATGTAGGGATGGAGCGTCTTGGCGTCGAGCGCGTCGCCGTATGTTCTTTTTTGCGCGTCCTCCATCATCTCGCATGCCCTTTCCGGCGTGAGCGGCGTCGTCTTGCGTTTCTCGAAGACGGCTTGTTCGAACAAATAGCGCGACATGATGTCGACGACGACTTGCGTCGAACCCATCAACGACTGCTCGAGGATGAACAACCTTTCCTCCCCTTGCGAATCTTCGAGCGCGGCCTTCTTGACGATTGTTTCGCACAAGGTCGAAGCCGTTTCGGCGACCGGCATCGTATAACTCGCGTTGAGGATGTCTTCGGTGAAGATGCGGTCTCCATGATAGGCGTGACCGAGTTCATGTGCGAGCGTGATGACGTTGGAAAACGTGCCGTCGAAATTCATGAGGATGCGGCTTTCGGCAATCGTGTGGATGTTCATGCAAAACGCACCGCCGCGCTTTCCGCTGCGGGGCGTATAGTCGATCCATCGTTCTTTGTGGGCTCTGCGCGCCAATGCGGCGAGATCGGACCCGAAGGATTCGAAGTTCTTTGCGACATAGTCGACCGCTTCCGCACTCGTGAACGTCCTCTCGCTCCTACCGAGCGGTGCGAAGAGGTCGTACCAGGGCAAGCCGTTCGCATGGCCGAGCAACTCGGCCTTTCTATGTAAATAGCTACGGAAGACCGGAAGGTGCCTGTCCATCGAGGCGATGAGCGCTTCGAGGGTCGACATCGACATCCGGGAATTGAACACCGCTTCTTCCAAAGGGCTCTTGAATCCGCGCAAGGCGGACAGTTCGTTGACTTCGCCCTTGACGCCGTTGAGAGCCGCGGCGACGGAATGTTCGATTTTCTTGTAGGCGGCGAGCTCCGAACGATATGCGGTCTCCCGCGTCTTCGCATCGGGGGAGTGGGCTTTGTTGCGGATGGCCGGCAAAGTCGTCTCTTCACCGTTGAAGTCGACCTTGAGAATGCTCGTGAGCAACCCTTGCAGTCTGCCCCAGGCGCTCGCGCCGTTCATGCTCATCTTCGCGATGAGCGCTTCTTCCTTGTCGGAAAGGACGTAAGCGCTCTGGTCCTTGATCCGTCGGAAGTGATAGCGGAAAGGTCTCAATGAAGGATGGTGTTCGACAAGGTCGTCGAGGTCGGCGACTTTGGGGACGAACTTCGCGATCGCCGTCTGGAATCCGCTCGTTTCGCTGAGCGATTTTTGTAGACGGTTCATCATCCCGCTCGCGTCTTCATCAAGCGCGGCTGTCGCCATCCGCAAGCCGGTATAGGCTTGCAACCGCAAAGCGTTCGAACGGAGCCGTCGCGCCAAATCGAGGTAGTCGACGAGTTTT
>SLPE01000008.1 GCA_007132145.1 Candidatus Izemoplasma sp. | reverse complement strand
CCCAATAAAGCGCCGATGCCCGGATAGCGGGCGTCTTTGGGATGGTAATCGCGCCACATGACATAGATGATCGCGCCGACGATGGGAATGATGAAAGCGAGAAAGAAGAGAAGCCAGTTGCGGATGATGTAATAAAGCGGTGAGCGCCTGTTTTCCTCGGGACGCTCCGGCGGTTTTTCAAACCATGTCGAATGCGCTTTTTTCGAATCGTCCTTCCCGCGTTCGACAGGCTCTTCTTTCTTTTCCGCGGCATGGCGCAAACTGTGGTCAAGCGTCGAGACGGGGATGATTTTCCCGTACCAGGGGGGTGGCGATTCCGGTGCATAAGTCTTTTTCGCTGCACGCATCTTGAAGAACTCGACGATGCGGTAGACGGCATCGACGACGTAGTAGACGAGTAGGCAAAACGCGATGATGACAAACACTGCGAACAGGAATGCTTGTGTGAATTGACTGCCCATGCTGTGTCACTCCTTATGGATGGTGTCATGATGTCGAGTGAATCGAGAATTGAAGGATTCTTTTTGAAAACATCCGCCGATGAAGAACCGGCGAATGTCTTTTCAGTTCGTTTAGAGGTTCGCCAAAAGTGCGGCGACACCGAGATAGATCAGACTCACGAAGAGTACTTTCACCCCGATGTCGGAATCACGGTCGGCCGCTTCTTTGTCCTTCCTTCTGCTGTACTCGTAGAAAGAGCGTTCTTTCGTCTGGCGGATGAACAAGAGATTTCTCAACGTGAAGCCGACGCCGCGGAAGACGCGGGCCGCCTTGGTGATGCTCATGAGGCTGAAGAAGAACATGAAGATGCCGATGATGAACAAGGCGTCGGTCAGAGGATAGTTGAAATCCCTTACCGAGAGCGCATACCAGAGCAGTCCGACCCCTGCGCCGGTGACGCCGAGCACGGCGAGGAAGGCGATCATCAGTCTTTCAACCTTTGTTTGTGTTCCTCGAGTTCGGCGTTGTTGGCGTAGACGAAATGATTCTTCTTGATTTCATGGAGTTTGGGTAAATCGTTTTCATAGTTATGCATCGAGGGGTTGTAACGCACGCGCTTACGCCCTTTTTCATAGTTGGGGTCGGGCAGTGGGACTGCGGAGAGGAGCGAGCGTGTGTATGGATGCAACGGGTTCTTGAACAGTTCGTCCTTCGGCGCGAGTTCGACGAGTTTTCCGTAGTACATGACGCCGATGCGATCGCTGAAGTATTCGACGACCGACAAATCGTGCGCGATGAACATGATCGTGATGCCGAACTCGTCACGCAAGTCGTTGAGAAGATTGATGACTTGCGCCTGGATGGAGACGTCGAGGGCGCTGATCGGCTCATCGGCGATGATGAAGTTCGGGGAAACGACGAGCGCGCGCGCGATTCCGATACGCTGTCTTTGACCGCCGCTGAATTCGTGGGGATAACGGCTGGCGTGTTCGGGGAGGAGGCCGACGGTTTCGAGGACTTCGTTGACTTTTTGTGCAATGACCTTGTCTTTCTTTTCACCGCCGATGCGCAAGCCTTCGGCGATAATTTCCTTGACCGTCATGCGCGGGTTGAGTGAGGCGATCGGGTCTTGGAAGATCATTTGCATCTTCTTCATCAGTTTGTAGTTTTCGTCGGCGGTGTCTTTTTTGCGGGCGCGGATTTCCTCTTTGAGTTCATCTACGATCTTCTGTTTCTCTTCGACAGCCGCGTCCATTTGTTTTTGATAGTCCTTCTTGATCGCTTCGACACGGTTCGCATTGTCGCCGGCTTCTTTGATGTCTTCGTTCATCTTTTCGCGGAGTTCGGCGACCTTGTGGCGGGTCTCGCGTCGCGCTTCACGGATTTTCTCTTTCAGTTCGAAGGGACCGCCGCCGATGCGTTTTCCGAGGAAGAAGACTTCGCCGCCCGTCGGTTGGTACAGTTTGATGATGGTGCGGCCGGTCGTCGTCTTACCGCAGCCGGATTCGCCGACGAGACTGAAGACTTCGCCTTTGTAGATGTCGAAATTGATGTCGTCGACTGCGGGAATGACGAGTTTGTTCCGTCCGAATCCGCTCTTGAAGTACTGTCTGAGATGGCGGACGCTGAGAACGATTTCACGATTGTCGCCCTCTTGAAGCGGTTCTGGGGGTGTGGCTTTTTTCAGTTTGCGTGTTTTTCTGCTCATCCGGAGGTCACCTCGCCAGTACCTTCTGTCATGGTCTTGATCCGTTTCTTGAGAATTTCGGGCATTTCCACTTTAGGTGCTTTGGGGTGGAGAAGCCATGTTGCGGCGTAATGGGTATTGCTGATTTTGAACATCGGAGGTTCGAGTTCGTAATCGATCTTCATCGCGTATTGACTCCGGTCCGCGAAGGCGTCGCCTTGCGGCGGGAAGAGCATGTTCGGCGGCGTTCCGGGAATGGAAAGCAGACGTTCATGCGTCGTCAAGTCGGGAACGGAAGACATGAGGGCCCATGTGTACGGATGGCGTGCGTCGTAGAACACTTCATCGGCGGTACCGATTTCGACGATCTTACCGGCGTACATGACGGCGATTCGGTCGGCCATGTTGGCGACGACGCCGAGGTCGTGGGTGATGAAGATGACGGTGAGATTCCGCTCTTCTTTGAGGTTGTTGATGAGTTCGAGGATTTGCGCCTGGATGGTGACGTCGAGCGCTGTGGTCGGCTCGTCACAGATGAGGATGTCGGGGTCCGCCGTCAAGGCGATGGCGATGACGATGCGTTGACGCATGCCGCCCGAAAACTGGAACGGGTATTGACGCAGACGTCTGCGCGGTTCGGGAATGCCGACTTCGTCCATGACCTTGAGTGCGCGTTCGACAGCTTCCTTCTTGGTGACTTTCTTGAAACGGCGCAACTGTTCCTTGGTGTCGGAAATCTCCTTGCGGACGGCTTTCTTGGTTTCGTTGTCCGCACCGGAAAGTTTCTTCCGGAGTTCCGCGAGCTCTTTTTTGGTTTCTTGTTTTTTCGCGTGCCATTCTTGCTTGACGGTCTTGCGGGCTTCGACTTTTTTCGGTCCGATGGCGACGTTGGCGTCTTTGATGCGTTTCTTGTTGCGCTCCATGTCTTTTTTGAACTGTTCGGACAGCGCTTGCAGACGTTGTGCGGCTTCTTTTTTCAGCGCCTGCGCGTCTGCGCCTTGTTTCAGTCGGGACTCTTGTTGTTGCTCGGGGACCTTTTCCCCTTGCAACTGGGCCTTGAGAGCCTGTTTGAGATCTTTCTTTTCGCGACGGTACGTTTCCTTGAGGTCGCGACGTTCGTATTTGGCATTGTAAATCTCCATCAACGAACGATGGATCAACGACTTGTAACGGTTTTTCAACCGTTTTCCGTTGACGATCATGCCTTCGGTGACTTGTTTGCCGATCCGCATGATCGGGTTGAGACTCGACAAGGGGTCTTGGAAGATCATGCCGATCTGGTTCCCGCGGATCTTGTGGAAGTTCTCTTCACTGATTTTGGTGAGGTCCTGGTCTTCGTAGATGATTCTTCCTTTGTCGATGACGCCGTTACCGGCGAGAATGCCCATGATCGCGCGACTGGTCACGGATTTACCGGAACCGGATTCGCCGACGATCGCGAGGGTTTCGCCTTCGTTGAGTTCGAAACTGACGCCGCGGACGGCGCGCACCAATCCTTGGGTTTGACGGAAGGATATCGTCAAGTCTTCTACAATGAGTTTTTTACCTTTTTCCATTATTCCTGAGTCCCCCTGAGCGTCGGATTGAACGCGTCACGCAAGGCGTTTCCGAACATGTTGAATGTGATCATGAGAATCGAGATGATGACGGCCGGGAATACTGTTAAATAGGGACGTGTCATCATTTCATTGCGGCCGTCGGCGAGCAAGACGCCGATGGAGACGCCGGAGAGTTCGATGAGACCGAACAGGCTGAAGGACTGTCCGTGTCCGATGCCGAATCCGAGATAGGAGATGCTCGCTTCGCTGAAGATGACGAACGGAATCATCAAGATGCTCGAGGTGATGATGGTACCGATGCCGTTGGGCAGGATGTGCCGGAAGATCAGGCGGGAGTCTTTCGCGCCCAACGTTCTAGAAGAAAGCACGTACTCGCGGCCCTTGTAGCGGTAGAACTGTGTCCGCGTGACACTGGAGACGCCGATCCACCCGGACACCGTGAGTATCAAGATGAGTGTCAACACCCCCGGTCCGATCAAGGCGACGAAAATACTGAGCCAGACGAGCCATGGCACGCGTCCGACGATTTCGGAGAAACGTTCCATGAGGATGTCGACCTTGCCGCCGTAGTAACCGGAAATGGCGCCATAGACGATACCGGCGGAGATGTTGATGACACCGACGATGAGACCGATGGTCAAGGATGTGCGTAGGCCGAGCCATACGATCGCGAACAAGTCGAAACCGGTCCCGGTCGTCCCGAACAAGTAGTAAGGAACGCTGTCGAGATTACGGAAGACCATGTAGTTCTCGACGGTGACGTTGTATTGTCTCGTCGTGATCGTCTGGCCTTGACGGACGTAGGTGTTCTCCCGGTAGTTGTTGACCGCGACGATAGGACAACCTTCTTCGTAGGCCCACATGCGGTCCATGTCTTCGCCATCCGGATCATAAGGATGCGGGAGGCGTTCGGCACAGTTTTCCGGGTCCCTGTCGATGAGTTCACTGAACGTTTCATGGTTCATGTTGTCTCTGTGGAAAGGACCTAGGAATCTGGCGCCGTATAAATCGAATCTGAACGAGGCGGTCATGAGTTCCGCGTGTCTTCTCTCGAAACGGCCTTTGGCGCGTCCGTCGTCCTGACGGTCTAAACCGCGCTCGAAGAGAGAGAGCTCATACCCTCTGAAGTCATGTTTGGGTTCGTCTTCATCGGCATCCGTGGAAACGGTGATGCTTTCGATGGCGACAAAAGCGGTGCGCGTGTTCGAGACCATTTGGATTTTAAGACGGGACTCGAACTTTTCGTGGTGGGCCAAGGCGTCGAAGACGTCGATTTCATGGGTTCCTGCAGCCGATATCTCGAGGACCGTTTCATAGACTTTATCTTGCCCGTGCGGCAATCCGTCGGTCGAGACTTTCACGAGAAGTCGAGTGTTGTCGCCGATGGACATTTCATCGATGACGACGGTCAGTTTCGGGTTGACCGCGGGATCGAACGTGATGCGATGCTCGCCTGCCAAGAGGTCGTCATCATCATCGTCATCGTCATCACCGATACCCGGGATGAAATCGGGATCTTCGGTGAGTGTCGATAAGATGTAATAGTCGGTATTTTGACGTTCGAAGAACATCACGTTCACACCACCGTAACAGTACGAAGCGCGCGTGGTGCAAGGCGTTGTGGCGACGGATACCGTGTCTTGGAAGATGTAATCGTGATGGAAGCGGTGCATGGCGGGCAGTCCGAAAATCGCGTTGCCGGCGTCGTCGTAAACGATGGTGTCGGCATCGACCGTGACGTTTTCATGGAAGACGACGCCGTCCATGATGCCCCAACGCTCCACGATCGGAACGCGCGGTGGTAGATGTCTGACATGGTTTTCTTGTCGGGTGAAGTTCTTCGTCGTCGTGATCGGAACGATGATGGAGATGCTGATCAAGGTGAACAAGATGATCGTCGCGACGACGTTCGCTCTGTTCTTGCCGAAACGGATCATGGCGTCTTTGAAGTAGCCAATCGGTTTCGTTTCGAACTTCTTGTCGTACTGTTTGCCTTCTTGTTCGACAATCTTGAACAAGGATTCATCGAGGTTGTCAAGATCAGGTTTCTTGTTTTCCATTATTTCTTCGCCCCCATTCTGATTCTCGGGTCGACGACACCGTAACTCAAGTCGACCAACAACGTGGCGATGAGACCGATGATCGTATAGAACGCCGTGACGCCGAGGATCAAATTGTAGTCCAAACTGTTCGGAGCCATCGCTTCAAGGAAGATCCGGCTCGTGCCGGGGATGCCGTAGACGATCTCGATGATGACGGATCCGCTGAGCAAACCGACGAAAGAGCCGATGATGCCGGGAACGAGCGGGACCATGGAGTTGCGCATGGCGTGTCGCACGACCGCTTGTGGACGGGTCAAACCTTTCGTCCGCGCCAAAAGGAGGAATTCGGATGTCAGGACCTCGGTCAATTCGGCTCTTGTCAAACGGGTGAGCCCTGCGATCGAACCGACCGAGAGACCGAATATGGGAAGGATCAACCCCGTGTGGAAAAAGCCGACCGTATCCCTCGGCGGGAACTGCGAAGGCAACCACCCCAATTGATAGCCGAAGATGAGAATGAGGAACAACATGACGACGAAACTCGGGATGGAGATGAAAATCATGACCCCCAAGGATATGACGTTGTCGGTCACGCTGTTCTTCTTGAGCGCAGCGACGATGCCCAGGATGAATCCGATCGGAATGTAGAAAAGCAAGGCGAGGAAGTTCAATTTCATGGTCACGCCCATCGGTTGAACCATGATATCGAAAATCGCCCGGTTGGGATAGACACGGGTGGAATACCCCCAGTTCCAATCGGTGACGATGTTTCCGATCCAGCGGAAGTACTGCGTGATGATGGGAACGGGGATGAACGCGCGGTAGTGGTCTCCCTCGACGATGTAATCACAGCCCCTGCAAAATGTTCCTGCCCGCAGTTTCGCTTTATCGGCGGGATCCGTGATGATTTCTTGCGTCATGTATCCGTCCCGGACTTGCCTCGCGTAGTATGTTGATTTCTCGTCTGTTGTCGTGGGAGGGTATTCCGGGGCCAGTTTGAGCAAGGTAAAGTTCAATGTCAGGACCATGAATAGGACGATACCTATCCAGATGATCCGAATACCGGTGTATTGTAGCATATGGATACCTTCTTTCCTTCAGTAAGGGTGATAGGGTGGATAGACTGCATGTCTTCAAATACACGGTCGTG
>SLPE01000075.1 GCA_007132145.1 Candidatus Izemoplasma sp. | reverse complement strand
GGGTTCTATGTCGCTGAAACGTACACGCCGACCATGGAGATGTGGGTCGACGCGCACATCGAACTGGACTTCTTCGGCAACTACCATTACGTCGGCATCTTCCCGGGACAGGATCCCTATGAAGAAAGCGGCACCTACGACGTCGACGGAACGACGATCACCTTCACGCCGGAAGAAGGCGACGCTTCGACCGGCACACTCGCCAACTACGTGCTCGAAGCGGCCTTCAAGATGGTCGCCGGACCGATGCCGGCCACGAACCACGTGTTCTACGACGACATCCTCCTCGGCGACTTCACCGCATCCGGCGAACTCGGTGAAGAAGGCGAAGAGAAGGAATACACCATCGCACTCAGCCTCACGGCCCGAGGCGAATTCACCCTCCTCGTCGAGGACGAAGATGAAACCGTCTTCTACGATGAAACGGGAACCTTCACCACAAGCACGATGATGGGACTCATCTATCTCAACCTCGACATGATGGACGCACCGCAAATCATCATATCCGAGGACGGCTTGAGCATGAACATCGAAATCGCGCCGCTCGGCGACGACCCGGTAGGTTTCCTCCTCACCAAAGAGTAAGCCATCCGGAAAGCGCTCGATGCGCATCTAAGGACGACGCGAAGATATCAAAGGGGATGGCAAGACTATGAAACGGCGACGCTCAATGGTCTTGCCATTTCCTTATCCTACGCACCGACATCGCATCTCCTTATCTGAAACTAAGCCACAAAGAAGGTGAAGCCATGAAAAGGAAAATCGCACTCTTGTCGCTCGTCGTCGTCTTGGCGGGATGTCTCACCGCTTGCGGAGCCGGCGATTACGCGCGCCGAACCGACGATACGAACACGATGTACGTCGGCGTCGTCCAAGCCTCCTTCCCGACGGCGTTCATGCCTTGGCTCTCGCGCGAAGGCATCGCCCCGACGATCGCGAGCACCGTCTACAACACCTTGTTCAGCTACGACGACGAAACCGGAAACTTCGACGGCATCATCGGCAAGGACTGGTACTATGTCGACGCCGATGGCGAGCCGATCCTCACCGATGAGGGCCGCATCGATTACGAGCGGCTCGAAGCCGAATTCGCCAACCGCAACCATCTCGCCGTCAAAGTCATTCTCCACGACAACGTCACTTGGAGCGACGGCACACCGTTGACGGCTTCCGACGTCTTCTACACCTACGACCTCGCAACGAACAACTACTTGTCCAATCACGCCGGCGCCTTGGCATGGACGGCCGATCTGCGTCACGGCTACGACCAGAACACCGGTGCACGCACACGACTGGGCCTGTTCTATTACGGCAACCGGCATGAACACACCTACGACATCCCCGAAGAAGACAAGGACACCGTCCTCTACATGCACGTCAATACCGTGCTCGGTGCGGTCACCTCGTTGTTCACGACGATTCTCATCATCCCCAGACACATTTGGGAACCCGTCGTCTGCCGGGAAAACCAACTCAACGCCCGCGACCCTTCCGGTGAGTTGCTGGATTGCTACTGCAATCCGATCGGTAGCGGACCTTATACGCTCGACACCGAACGGAGCGGGTCGAGCATGATCGTCTTGAACCGTCGCGAAGACTACCATCTCACCGACGACGACGGCGGTCCCCTCTACAAGGTGGACACGATCAAATTCATGTTGTATCAAGAACTCAACGTCGCCATCTACGCCTTGATGAAAGGCCACATCGACGTCCTCCACTCCTCGATCAGTTCGAACTACATCCGCTTGTTCGACGATCGCGAGGACATCTTCGTCTCCAACGCCGAAGGCGTCTACGTCCAGACGCTCGTCCTCAACGTCAACCCGATCGAGTCGGAACGCAACCCGATCCGCGATTTGCTCGGCGATGTCGACTTCCGGCGTGCGATCGCCCTCGCGATCGACCCCGACGAACTGATCGAACAAGTCGCCAACGGCGCCGCCTATCGGACGAGTGCGGGATTGATGCGCGAACGGATGGAAGACTTCTACAACCCCGATGCGAACATCCTCGCCGGCGACCAGGAAGAGAAACTCGAAGAAGCCAACGAAATCCTCGACGGCATCGTGCCCGAAAAGGATGCCCAAGGCTACCGGCTGCTCGATGGACAGCGCATCTCCTACGACATCCTCGGTCATCCGCACGAGCAGGAACTGATCTCCTTCTTGCAAATCCAGATGCAAAAAATCGGCATCGAAGTCAACTACGCCGCCAAAGGTTCTCAACCCGAGAACACCTTCCTCTATACGAGCCGTTTCGATATGACGATTCACGGCGTCATCTTCTCGCTCGCCAACGTCGACATCATGTACAATGCGCATTTCGTCCAATTGGGACGGACCTCGAACTACGGCAGATTGCAAGACGATGCCTTGAGAACCGGCATCCGCGAGATGCGCAACACCTTGAACTTGCACCGCAAGTATGAACTGATCATCGAGCTTCAACCGGTCATCGCCGAACAATACTACAAGATTCCCCTCTACACTTCCAACGTCATTTCGATCGCCCGCACCGACCGCTACACCGGGTGGCAAGTCGTCCCCGGAAGCACGGCCTACAACAGCGACAGCTTGCAAAACGTCCAACGGGTCGGAGAGGATTAGGTGATTCCATGAAGAAGAGTTTCGTCATCAAAAGGATCCTGTATGCCGTCTTCATCTTCTTCGTCGTCCTGACGCTCAACTTCTTCATCCCCCGAATCGGGATCGACGATCCCGCGGAGAGGTATTATCCGCCTCAAGGGGGCATGTCGGACATCGAGTACGAAATCATCAAGCAGATCACGAGGGAACAATACGGATTCCACGTCTCGACATGGCAACAATACCTCAACTATCTCGAAGACCTCTCCCAGTTCAACCTCGGCGTCTCCTTGCGCTCGGGTTCACCCCGCGTCAGCGCACTCATCGGGGAGAGGCTGCCGTGGACGCTCGTCCTCTCTGTGACGACGTTGATCATCAGTCTCTTCATCGGGGTGTTGATCGGAACGGTCGCCGCTTGGAAGCGGGGACGCTGGCAAGACACGCTGCTCTTGAACGCTTCGACGATCAGCGTAGCGCTGCCGGCGTTTTTCATCGCCTTGATGTTGTCGTTTTATCTCGGCTTCGAACTGGAACTGTTCCCGGCCTACACCAACCCCAACATGGTCGCGCAGTTCGATTGGAGTTGGGAGGCGATCCGCGTCGTCGCCAACAACGCGGCACTGCCGGTTATCAGCATGGCGATCGGCGGCATCGTCGGCTACGGACAAAACACCCGTAACAGCGTCATCGCCGTCACCAACGAAGACTTCATCCTGACGGCCCGCGCCAAAGGTCTCAAACAGAACACCATCCTCTACAAACATACGCTCCGCAACGCGATGCTCCCGATCGTCACTTCGTTGGGGATGAGCATCAGCGGCCTCATCGGCGGTGCGATCATCATCGAACAGATCTTCAACTGGAGTGGCATGGGGACGTTGTTCCTCGAAGCGAACAGTACCGGCGACTATCCGTTGATGATGGGCATCATGCTCTTCCTCTCGACGTTTGCGATCATCGCCAATCTCGTGACCGAACTCTTCTACGTCGTGCTCGACCCACGCGTGACGGTAGGTGAGAAACGATGAGCGAAACCCTCGATAAGAAGACCATCTTCCAACGTATCGGCAAAAACGTCCTCAAACGCCTCAAGCGTATCGGCGAATTCCTCGGCAAACTGTGGAAACACCCGAAAGGGCGCATCGGTCTCATCGTCGTGACGATCCTCGTCATCCTCGCGGTGTTCGCCCCGTGGATCGCGCCTTACGATCCTTACGACGTCACCCAACGGGCGGCGAAAGGTCTTCCGCCGAGTTGGCAACACCCGCTCGGCACGACGATCACGACCGGACAGGACATCTTGAGCATGCTCATCTACGGGACGCGCGTATCGTTGTTGATCGGCGTCTCCACCGGTATCATCCTCGCCTTTCTCGGCGCGATCATGGGCATCATGGCCGGCTATATCGGCGGCTTCGTCGACAGTGCCATCATGCGTGTCGTCGACGTCATGCTCGTCATCCCGACCTTGCCGTTGATCATCGTCTTGACCGGATTGTTCGGTCGCAACTATTTCGTCATCGTCTTCGTCTTCGTCGCCTTCGGTTGGACCGGACTCGCGCGCGTCGTCCGCTCGCTCGTCCTCGTCCTCAAGAACAGCAATTACGTCAAGGCCGCGGAACTCGCCGGGGCGAGCCGCTGGCACATCATGATGCGCCACATCCTCCCCGGGACGTCGCACTTGTTGATCATGAACACCGCGCTCACGAGCGCCGGCATCATGGTCGCCGAAGCGGGCTTGAGTTTCCTCGGTCTCGGCGACCCGACCGCGATCAGCTGGGGCAAGATGCTCGCCGACGCCCAAGGCGGCGGCGCCCTCCTCTTCGGCGCCTGGTGGTGGATCATCGCCCCCGGTCTGGGCATCTTCTTCGCCGTTTTCGGCTTCATGCGTATCGGCATCGTCATGGAAGAGATCTTCAATCCCCGCATGAAAGCCTCAAGCGGCATCTACAAACTCTTCAAGAACTTGAACAACCAATACGTCGAAGAAGTCTTCGCGTCGATGGACGAACGCAAACTTCTCACCGGCGACGTCAAACCGGAACCGGCTGAATCCGGCTGAGAAGGAGAGAGCCCATGAACGACAACATGTTGACTATGAGAAACTTGAAGGTCGTCTTTCCGAGCAACGCCGGCATGATTCGCGCCGTCGAGGGCATCGACCTCGACATCCGCAAAGGCGAATGCGTCGCCGTCGTCGGCGAATCCGGCTGCGGCAAGAGCGTCACTTCGCTCGCGGTGATGAAACTCCTCAACTCGCCGCCGGCGTTGATGCGCGTCGACGAATTGAGACTCGACGACGAAGAACTCAAGGACTACTCCGAAACGAAAATGCAAAGCATCCGCGGGCAACACATCTCGATCATCTTCCAAGACGCGATGACGGCGCTCAACCCCGTCATGACCGTTGGCAGACAAGTCGATGAAATGTTTTTGCGCCACAACGACATCTCGAAGAAGGAAGCCCGTAAACGGACGCTCGAAGCGCTCGAACTCGTCGGTGTCCCCGAAGCGAAATCGCGGGCGAACAACTTCCCGCATCAACTCAGCGGCGGGATGCGCCAACGTGTTCTGATCGCGATGGCCTTCGCCTGCATGCCGAAACTGATCATCGCCGATGAGCCCACGACCGCCCTCGACGTCACCATCCAGGCGCAAGTGCTCGAAGTCCTGCGCGGCATGCAACAAAAACACGACGTGTCGCTCATGCTCATCACCCACGACCTCAGCGTCGTCTCCAACGTCGCCGACACCGTCTACGTCATGTATTCGGGTAAAATCGTCGAGAAGGCCTCGGTGAGGGACTTGTTCAAGACGCCTCACCATCCCTATTCATACGGCCTGCTCGCCTCGGTGCCCAAACTCTCGGACACAAAACATCAGTTCGTGCAAATCCCCGACAGCGTGCCGCATCCCTTGCGGAAGCCTTCGGGATGCTATTTCCATCCGCGCTGCCGCTATGCCACGGAACAATGCAAAAAAGAGATGCCGCCGCTAGAGCGCTTCGACAACGGACGTGAAGTGCGGTGCTACCATCCCCTCAACGTCACGGACACGGAGTTGCAATCATGAGTGAAAACGAAAACCGCGACCGCCCGATCATCGACATGCGCAACGTCTCGGTCGACTTTCCCGTCAAGGGACCGATTCCCTTCATGCCGAAGAAGAAAGTCAGAGCCGTGACCGACGTCTCCTTGACGATCGACTACGGCGAGACCTTCGGCATCGTCGGCGAGTCCGGCTGCGGCAAGAGCACCTTGGCCAACGCGATGATCGGCATGGTGAAGCCGACGGCCGGCGACGTCCTCTTTAAAGACGTCGACCTCTTCAAACTCAAACGCAAGGAATTCAAGCGCATCCGTCGCGACATGCAGATGATCTTCCAAGACCCCTACTCTTCCTTGAATCCCCGCTTCAACGTCTATCAACTCATCAGCGAACCGATGTTCATCCGCGGTGGCGTAAGCGATGAGGACATGAAGGCGCGCGTCGTCGAACTGCTCGAGCTCGTCGGTCTCTCCGATGACGACCTCTACCGCCATCCTTCCGACTTCTCCGGCGGGCAAAGACAACGCATCGGCATCGCAAGAGCGATCAGCCTCAACCCCGACTTCCTCGTCTGCGACGAGCCGGTCTCGGCGCTCGACGTCTCCGTCCATGCGCAAATCCTCAACCTGCTCGTCGAAATCCAATCGAAACTCAAACTGACCTACGTCTTCATTTCCCACAATCTCGCCGTCGTCAAGAACGTCTGCGACAACATGATCGTCATGTATTTGGGAAAAGTCATGGAATCGGGTTCCGCCGAATCGATCTTCCGCAATCCGAAACATCCTTACACCCACGCCTTGCTTTCCGCAGTTCTCGATGTCGACATCGAGAACCGCAAGGAGCGCGTCGTCCTCAAAGGCGACATCCCCTCACCCATCGACCCGCCCAAAGGCTGTCGCTTCTGGAAACGCTGCCCCTTCGCCATGACCGGATGCAAAGACAAACCCGCGGAACTGCTCGATATCGAGCCCAACCACGCCGTCGCCTGCCATCTCGTCAACGACGTGTTCACGGACGCGGAGAAAGACGCCGGCTTGAACCAGCCGATCGAAGACCACGCCGAAGGACTGCTCGGAACGCATGGAAAAAAATGACGTACTCAACGTCACGATGTTCATCATCGGACAGCTTCTGGCGTTCACCTTCATCACCCTTTTGCAAATCGTCGAGTTGCGTTTCTTCGTCCTCTTCCTCGTCTTGATGCACCTGGGTATCGTCTTCTTCATCGTCAGCAAGAAACGCTTCTTACATTCGGGACGCAGCCGCGTCAAGAGACACTACCGCGTCGTCTATGTGCTGATGGC
>SLPE01000205.1 GCA_007132145.1 Candidatus Izemoplasma sp. | reverse complement strand
GGCTTCTTCGAGACCGACGGCGAGGGCGTCCATGTCGCGGCCGCTCATGCCTCCGTATGTCGGGAACCCTTCCATCGGCACGGCGAAGGTCCGGCATTTTTCGAAAAGGGAACGGTCTTCCTTGATGACGAGCAAGCCGCCGATGTTGGCGAGCCCGTCCTTTTTCGCGCTCATCATGAAAACGTCGGCGAGCGCGAAAGCTTCGCGGGCGATGGCGCGTATCGACATGTCCGCGTAGCCGGCTTCGCGGCGTTTGACGAAGAAGGCGTTTTCAGCGTAACGGGCCCCGTCGATGATGACCGGGATGGCGTTTTCCTTGGCGATGGCGGCTACTGCACGCATGTTCTTCAGGCTCACGGGTTGTCCGCCGCCGGAGTTGTTGGTGATCGTCATGATCAGGCCGGCGATGGTGTCGGCGCCGCGTTCCTCGATGAGACGTTGCAGTCTGTCGAGGTCGAAATTGCCTTTGAACGGGTGGTCGCTGTCGAGGTCGAAACATTCGTCTATGACGCAATCAATCGCGCGCGCACCAGCGATTTCGACATGGGCGCGGGTCGTGTCGAAGTGCATGTTGGAGATGAAGGTCATGCCTTTCTTCGTGACGAGTTGCGGCATGAGGACCTGTTCGGCGCCGCGGCCTTGATGGACCGGCAACATGTAGGCGTAGCCGGTGATGTCCTTGACGGTATCGAGGAGCCGGTAGTAACTGCGGCTGCCGGCGTAGGCTTCGTCGCCCCGCATCAGGGCGGCCCATTGTTCGTGGCTCATCGCACCGGTACCCGAGTCCGTCAAAAGGTCGATGTAGACGTCTTCGCTCTTGAGCGAGAAGACGTTGAATCCGGCTTCTTCGAGGAGTCGTTCGCGTTCTTTGCGGGTCGTGATTCGCAACGGTTCGACCATCTTGATGCGGTAAGGTTCCGGCTTGTACGTTTTACTCATGTGAGCCTCCTTCGAGTCGTGTCGTGTCCATTATACCGCAATCGCCCTTAAAAATAAACCGCTTTCATCTTGAAACGACGCGCTTTTCACTCTTGCAAAGTCACGCTTGTGAACGTATAATTGAATTTGAGAAAAGGAGGGACCCTCATGTACGCTGTTGAACTCGTCAAGAAGACCGCGCTCGCGAAGAAACTCGGCGGACCGCCGGTTTTTCACGACGGACACCTCACGAGGATCCTCATCGACGCAGACACGGTCGCCATCGACATCCGCATCCTTTCTAAGAACAATCCGCGATTGAGAAAAGACACGCCCGTCAGGTTGCGCCTGGGTGCGGTGGACAGCTTCCGTTTCGAATGCGCCGACGTCGGCGATCCGTTGATGGTCGTTCACGACCTCGACATCCGCAAGGAGGACGACGACAAGTTACGGATGTTGCTGGAGAGCGCGCGGGGAGAAATCAGTGAGATCGTGTTCGAGACGATCGAACTCGTCGATATCGACACGACATAGAAAAATGGCCACCTTTTCAGGTGGCTTTTCTTTAACGTATCAGGGGAAGAGGAGGGGATTGCATGTTTTTCGAAATCTTCGGCGCGTTTACCATCCTGTTTTTTGTCTTGGCGGTCCTGGTCGCCATCGCGCCTTTGTTCATCTGGCTGAATGTGCGGCAGATCCGTTTGATGATGGAAGAGGACCGCAACTATCGCAGGCGTCGTTGATCCGCGAGAAGCCTTTCATTTCCGGCTCGCCTTGTAGGCTTCGAAACCGCCCTCGAGGACATAGACGAAGACGTAGCCTCTCGTGAGCAGTTTGCGGGCCGCGCGCTTCGCTTTCCGACCGTTTTGGCAGTAGAGGTAGAGCGGTTTGTCCTTGCGCACTTGGATCTGTGATTTGTGGCGGAGGAAGCGCACGCTGAAATGGCGGGCGCCCTTGATCTTGTCCTCTTCGAAGCGAGCACGTTTGCGGATGTCGATCAATTGGCCTTTGCGCATGTTCTGTTTGAACGTTTCGACGGGGATGACTTGCATGCGCGCCGTGGTGTCCTTGAGGGTCCGTCGGCGCGAGAGCAGCCAACCGATCCAAAGACCTAAGACGATGGGAATCAAGAAGAAGATGAGTCGGTCCATAGTAACACTCCAATCCACGGCTATTATAGGAGAGGCGACAAGAAAAGTCAATCATGAAGGACGTCGCGACCCTATGTCGGCGGTCGTGACCGGCAAGGTCGCGGTCTTTCGGAAAGAACGGGAACAGACATTTTTTCATATCGACACGAGCACAGTTCATATCGAAAGGGGTTTGGCATCGATGATGCGTGGCAAACGTTTTGCAAGGGGTCTAGGTATTGTTGTTTCGGTCGCGGGGCTCTGTCTCGCAGTGTTTGGCGGTTGTGTAGCGGTACAGGAGAAGACGGAGACGCCGCCGCTGGAAAGCCCGGAGATCGTGGGCATCGAGCTGGATGGGGGAGAAGATGTCTCGTATCACGACATCGACGGGTTCCATCTCTCCGAAAGAAGCTTGAAGGTTTCTTTTTCCGATGGGTCGGAGCGGACGCTCGCCTTGACGGAAGACATGGTTGAAACGTGGAGCGCCGGGGAGGAACCCACGCTCGGCGAACATGTGTTGACCATCGTCTATGAAGGGTACGCACGGACATTCACGCTCTGGTTGTATCGCGACATGAGCCTTGCGGAGTACCGATATCTATACGACCATGAAATCGCGGAAGGATCGACGGTGTCGGATTTCGACACTTGGTTCGATGAACGCACGATCGGCGCGCATCGCGTGTTGGGTGTCGTCGGTGCGTTTGAGGGGATGCTGACGGTCTTGTACGCCGACGGCGAACGCCTCGCTTTCACGCCGGTTCTGCCGGACATCCGCGCCGATGTGACGTTCATGATCGCTGACGGGAATGTCCGTTGGGCCTATCTGGACCGGCCGTACGAGTTTTGGAAGAGCACGTCGTCATTCGCCGGCATCGATTTTTCGGAGGTTTCGTCTTTGCACCTCGCTCAAGACGGCGCATTGCTCGTCGTCGATCATGACGACGTCATCGTCGACCACGGCGATGATCACAGATATCATGTCACGACATACTACAACGATGATGTCCTGTTGTCCGCGACTTTGGTCGAACATGAGCGTTCGCATACGTTCCCTTTCGTCCCGGAAAGGGAGGATGCCGTCTTCGGAGCCTGGTTTTGGACCCGCGAAGACGAGCGTACGCTTTTGAGCGATAGAGCGCTCATCCGGCAATCGAAACGCTTCGACATCCACTGGACGTACGGATTGGTCTATGAACTGGACGATGATGAAGACATCGCGCTTGTGACGGGGTATGAAGGGAACGACCCTTTTGTCGTCGTGCCTTCCAAAAAAAAAAAAAAAAGCGTTCGTGTCGGGACAGAAGCGTTCGCACACCACCCCGGCATCGAACACATCGTCTTCGACAATGAAGTGTTCATCGACGATCGGGCCATGAAGAGCATGCCGAACCTGACGGTCGTCGAATTGCCGTTGAACATCTACGAACAACACGGTGAAGCGATTCTGAAGGATGCGATGAGCGTCACCACCCTCACCGTCCCGGGGGGATCGCAAAACATGCCGGCGAGGGCTTTTCCGTTCACCGCGGTTTTCGGCGTCGAAGAGGATGCGCTTCCCGCATCGTTCGAACACGTTCGGATCCATCCGCAAAGCACGAATTTTTACCCGAACCATGTAATGCATCCGAACTTGAAAACCATCCATGTGCCGTACTCGATAACAAGAGTGTTCCAGATCGAGCAACACTGGCTGTTCAGGGACATCCCTTTCCTCGGGTTCACCGTGGATTCGGACAACCGGTTTTATACGGCGTATGACGGCGTCTTGTTCGATGTCGAGATGAAAACGTTGTTGAGGTACCCAGGTGGAAAGACGGACGCGATGTATACGATGCCTTCAACCGTCGAAGTCATCGCTACACAAGCGTTCGCTTACAACGGCCACCTCAAAGAAATCGTCTTCAGCGAAAGCATTATTGAAATAGAAAACCAAGCGGTCATGCACACTGCGATCGAGACATTGCATCTGCCGTCTTCCATCGTCTCGATCGGTCGTGACGGCTTCAGGAACAATGACGCCTTGACGAGCATCGATTTTGCGACGCCTTCGTCGTTGACGACGATCGGGCAGGCGGCCTTCACACAAAACGTACACGTAGAAACCCTGTTGATCCCGGCGAGCGTACAAAGCATTGAGGAGGGCGCCTTTTCAAACATGGAACGACTCGATCAAGTCGTTTTCGAAAGCGGTAGCCTTTTGGAACATCTCGGAGCGAGAGCGTTCAACAACAATCCATCCTTGAAGACGATCGTGTTGCCCGACACGTTGAAAAGCATCCACGGCAATCCTTTCGTCGGCGCCGGGTTGGAAAGCATCGACATCGTTTCCAATGAAGGGGCGTTCTATGTTCAAGACGGTGTACTGTTCGAACGTCTCGACGACGACAAGGTCCGACTCGTCAGTTATCCCAATGCCGCAAAGCGGACGTCGTATACAGTGCCCGAGGGGGTCGAAATCATCGGTAGCGCCGCGTTCGGACGCTTTTTGTTCTTGAACGTACCGATTCCCTATCATTTGCGGGAAATCATCATCGGCGATGATGTGACCACCATCGGCGACGGCGCCTTCGCGGCAAACATCTTGCTCGACCATATCCGGATCGGTCGAAACGTCAGCATGATCGGGAAAGACGCCTTTTTCAATGTCGATTTGCTGTCCAACCTGTCCTTATGTCCGTCGAATCCGCATTTCCTCTACGACGGCGTCGCTTTTTACGAAACCGTCTTGCCTGGCGGTTATCGACTCCTCAAGATCAACAACCGGGTCCCTATCGACCGTTTCGACATTCTTGAAGGAACGATCGAGGTCGATTCTTCCGAATTGTCGAACGTCCAGTTCCGTCAACTCGTGATTCCCGAGTCTTTACGGGAATTCAGTCTCGGGTTCCTACCCGCACTCGAATCCATCGAGGTTCACGAGGACAACCCCGTTTTGAAGTCCGTAGACGGTGTCTTGTTCAGCAACGACGGCAAGATCCTCCATCTATATCCTTCTGCTAAACAAGGGGAAACATACGTAGTTCCGGCCCATGTCAAAGAAGTGGAACGGGGCGCTTTCCGTTATGTCGAACATTTGCAACACGTCATCTTCCAAGACGCCGTGCTATTGAACCCATACACGCGGACGTTTAATGCGCATCTGGTGTGCAGCGGTACGATGAGCGCGTCGATGATAGAACACTTCGAAAACCACGACATCGAATATACGGACGTGGTCTTGACCGACGACGTCGAAGGGTTTTCGCATTACACGCTTGAATACGCGTATACATTGTTCGATGATGACGGCGTCGTCATCACGGATTTTTTCAGCAATAGGACAAACACGCTAGCAGGCGTGGACCACATTCCTTGGGACCGCTTGTATGAAACGATCATCGTCGACGTGCCCCATCCGGTCCGTGTCGCATTTTGGAGTCAGTCATACTTGTCGCCCTCGACACTGCTTCTCAACGAACAGGTCTATGCACTCAACATCTTCCTTTTCAATGTCACCAAACCGACGGATATCCACTTCTTGAATGCCGATGCGATCATCGGCTTGAGCGGCACGGGATATGGCGGCATCGAACACCTCACATTCCATGCGCCGCCGGGAGGGACGGTCGAACAAGCGGCGAGGGCTCAAGGCATCCGGTTCGTCTCGAATGTCGAAACCATCGGAACGTGGAACGTAGTCCGTCGTGACGAAGGCGTCACCCTCGTCGAGTACGTCGGGAACGCTTCGGATGTCGTCGTTCCAAACGTCATCGACGGTGAGCCCGTCATCCGTCTCGGAAGCGGATTGTTCAACAACAGCCCCGAGGTCGAACGGGTCGTCGTCGGTGCCGACATCGATTTTTCACCGGAGACGTTCCGCTCCGCCGAAGGCCTGAAAACCATTGAACTCAGCATCGGACATCCCCGCTATCGAACGCTCGACGGCGTCCTTTTCGATGCCGAGCTCACGACCTTGCTTGTATATCCGCAAGGACGTAGTGGCGGTTACATCGTTCCCGATGACATCGTTGAAATCGGCGCGTTCGCCTTTGCGCAAGCCCGAGGCTTGACGTCGCTCGTCCTCGCCGATTCGGTCCGCTCCATCGGTGCGTTCGCTTTCATGGACACCCCGAATCTCCGCACCGTCGAACTGCCGCAAAACCTGCGGACGATACATCAAGGTGCCTTTCTACAAGCGACTTCCTTGCGCTTCCTCCGCATTCCATCGAACGTCGAAGACATGGCACACGCCTTGTTCACGCAAGCGTCCATGCTTCGTCAAATCGTCTTCGAAGGCGACGTGGACCGTGTCGATTCGGGCGTCTTCCACGGGCTCTTCCTTGACGATTTGGCGATTTTCGCACCCGCTGGCAGCAAACCGGCAGAAGTCGCCTTGCACCACGGCATCGACCTCAACGTCGAGCCCTTCTGGGTCAACACGCCCGTGTTGACCCACATCGAAGCGTTGTTGCCGAAGGGACTCGCGCCCGATGCGCGGACCCGCGACGACGCCTACGACGGCTTTGCGCCGGACTTGTGGGACGATAGCCGCACCGTCCATTCGAGCGCAGACCTCCTGTACGCCTTGAGAGCGGGCTACGCGCCGGTCTTCTCGGACGAGACCTCCAACGCCTACATCATCTATGAAATCGCCAGACAGACGCTACGCGAAATCATCCGTGACGACATGGATGAACGGGAAAAATGGCGAAGCGTGTACGGACATCTCGCCTCAACGGTCGTCTACGATGTCGAACTCGCGACTTTGACGGGAGACATCGACGGATACGCGAACGCGCGCGCCTTCCATCTTGAAGGGGTCTTTCTCGACGGTCTCGCCGTGTGTGACGGCATCGCCAAGGCGGTTGAACTGCTCGGTCTTTTGGAAGGGTTGGACGTCGAAACCGTTTACGGCGTCGTCGACAACGTCAATCACGCTTGGAACATGGTGTCCGTCGACGGCGATTGGTATCACATGGATGTCACCTTTGCGCAGTTGATCATCGACGACAAAATCTATTTCAATCATGTCTTCTTTCTCGTCGACGACGAACGGATCTCGGAAACCCACGAGCTCAACCCGTTTTTCGAACATGCCGCCGAGCACGGACATCACGATTACTTCGAGACGCCCTTCGACGACGACATGTCGCATCACATCGACAGTGCCGATGCGCTCGAGCATGTGCTCGCCGCGCTTGAAGAGGCAACGGAGTACGGGCTGTCCTTTGTCGTCTCCTATGACGATACGCCGACCTTGCTCTCGCGATTGGATGCGTTTTTGAACGACATCGGTGCGAGCGGATACATGCTTGCCGCGGGATTGCTCTTCTTATGGGCCGACTGATGCGAGTGGCGTCTTCATG
>SLPE01000086.1 GCA_007132145.1 Candidatus Izemoplasma sp. | reverse complement strand
TGGTCGCGGCATTCCCGTCGACAACCATCCGAAGACGAACCTCCCCGCCGTCGAGACGATTTTGACGACCTTGCATGCCGGCGGGAAGTTCGACAACAAGAGTTACAAGGTATCCGGGGGTCTTCACGGCGTCGGCGCCAGTGTCGTCAACGCCCTGAGCGAATGGTTCGAAGTCGACATCCACCGTGAAGGGATCCGGTACGCCCAAAGATACGAATACGGCATTACCAAGACGCCGCTTGAAACCTTGGGCTCGACGGAGAAACAAGGGACGACGATCACCTTCAAAGCCGACCCGGCCGTCTTCAAGGAGACGAACGTCTACGATTTCGAGCTCTTGCGCATCCGCATCCAGCAGATGGCCTTCTTGAACCGGGGCATCCGCTTCGTGATCACCGACCATCGCGAAGAAACACCGGTGACGCAGACGTATGTGTACGAAGGCGGCATCCGTGAATACGTGGCCTACTTGAACAAGAACAAGGACCTTCTCCACCAGGACGTCATCTACGCCGAAGGCGAACAAGACAACATCATCATCGAAATCGCGATGCAATACAACAACAGCTTCAACCAGAACATCTTCCCCTTCACCAACAACATCCACAATCTCGAAGGCGGCACGCACGAAGAAGGCTTCAAGATGACGATTACCCGCATCCTCAATACCTACGGACGAAACAACAACCTCTTCAAAAAGGACGAATCCCTCCTCGGCGAAGACACCCGTGAAGGGCTCACGGCGATCATCAGCGTCAAACATCCCGATCCGCAGTTCGAAGGACAGACGAAAGCGAAACTCGGGAATACCGAAGTCCGCCGCGTCGTCAGTCAAGTCTTGAGTGAGGGGCTCGAACGCTATTTGCTCGAAAACCCACAGGACGCGCGCATCATCATCGAGAAGGCGCTACTCGCATCCCGCGCCCGTATCGCCGCGAAGAAGGCACGGGAGGCGACACGAAGAAAAGGCCCGCTCGACGGTCTCGGATTCGCGTCCAAGCTCGCCGATTGTCGCACGCGAGACCCCAGACGGGCGGAACTCTACATCGTCGAGGGAGACAGCGCCGGAGGCAGCGCCAAACAAGGGAGGGAGTCGGAATTCCAGGCGATTCTCCCGCTGCGCGGGAAGGTGCTCAACGTCGAGAAATCCCGACTCGACAAGATTCTTGCGAACAAGGAGATCATTTCGATGATCCAGGCGTTCGGAACCGGCATCGGCGACGAATTCAACATCGAGGCCTTGAGATATCACAAGATCGTCATCATGACCGACGCCGATGTCGACGGCGCCCATATCCGGACGTTGTTGTTGACGTTCATGTTCCGCTATATGAAACCGTTGATTGAACGCGGCTTCGTCTATATCGCGCAACCTCCCCTTTACAAGGTCCAACAAGGACGCAAGATCGACTACGCGTTCACGGAAAAGGAACTGGAGCGACTGCTGCAAGAAGCTTCGGGACGGCCACAAATCCAACGGTACAAGGGTCTCGGGGAGATGAATCCCGACCAGTTGTGGGAAACGACGATGGACCCCGGCGCCAGGACGTTGCTCAAAGTGACCCTCGAAGACGCCATGGAGGCCGACCGCGTCTTCAACATGCTGATGGGGGACGAGGTCGCCCCGAGAAAAGAATTCATCCAGGAAAACGCCGCGTACGTGCGGAACCTGGACGTGTAGGAGGGATTTCATGGACCCGATGAAACCGATAGATTACGACAAAATGACCGAAATCAACATCACCAAGGAAATGAAGACCTCTTTCTTGAGCTACGCCATGAGCGTCATCGTTTCCCGCGCCCTCCCCGACGTCAGGGACGGATTGAAACCCGTACATAGGCGGATTCTCTACGGCATGGACGAACTCGGGGTCCACCCCGAGAAATCATTCAAGAAATCTGCGCGTATCGTCGGCGACGTCATGGGGAAATACCACCCGCACGGCGACAGCGCGATCTATGACGCGATGGTGCGACTCGCGCAACCGTTCAGCACCCGCTACCCACTCGTCAACGGGCACGGAAACTTCGGCTCGATCGATGGAGACGGCGCTGCGGCGATGCGATATACAGAAGCGAAAATGGCCAAAATCGCCGCCGAGATGCTTTCCGACATCAAGAAGGGAACCGTCGATTTCACCGATAATTACGACGGCACCGAACAAGAGCCGAGCGTTTTGCCCGCCAAGTTTCCCAACCTACTCGTCAACGGCTCGACCGGCATCGCCGTCGGCATGGCCACGAACATCCCGCCGCACAACCTTTCCGAAGTCGTCGACGGCGTCATCGCCGTCATGGAAGACGCCGAGATTTCCGTAGAAGACCTCATGGAGATCATCCAAGGACCCGATTTCCCCACCGGCGGAACGATCATGGGCATCAGCGGCCTCCGTGAAGCCTATGCGAGCGGCTCAGGCGCCATCAAGGTCCGTGCAAAAGCGGATATCAAAGAGACGAAGTCCGGGAAAAAGACGATCACCGTCACGGAGATCCCCTTTCAAGTGAACAAATCGCGGATGATCGAAAGGATCGCCGACCTCGCGAAAGAAAAACGCATCGAAGGGATTACCGACCTCCGCGACGAATCCAACCGCGAAGGCATCAAGATCGTCATCGAACTCCGCAAGGACGCCAATGCCGAAGTCACCTTGAACAACCTTTACAAGTACACGCCGATGCAAGTCTCTTTCGGCATGAACATGCTCGCCCTCGTCGACAACCAACCACGCGTCCTTTCACTCAGGGACATGTTGCGACATTATCTCGACCATCAAATCGAAGTGTTGACGCGCAAGTCGCAACATGACTTGAAACGTGCCGAAGAACGCGCCCATATCCTCGAAGGACTTCTGATCGCCCTCGGACGGATCGACGACGTCATCGAAGTCATTCGGACATCGTATGACGACGCCGAAGAGAAGCTCATCGAACGGTTCTCGCTCTCGCAAGAACAGGCGAAAGCGATACTCGAGATGCGCTTACGTCGCCTGAGCGGACTCGAACGGGAGAAAATCGACAAGGAACTGGTCGATGTGAAATCGGATATCGAAAGACTCGGCACGATTCTCGCAAGCGAGCAGCGCAAACGCGACGTTATCAAAGAAGAGCTGCTCGCCTTGAAAAAAGCCTATGCGGACGAACGTCGCACCGAAATCTCCTTGGCGCTCGACCTCGACATCGAAGACGAAGACTTGATTCCCGAAGAGAACGTCATCATCACGATTACAAGAGGCGGGTACTGCAAACGGATGTGCACAGAAACCTACAAACGCCAAAACCGTGGCGGGAAAGGCCTGAGCGGCATCAAGACCCACGACGACGACGTCGTCGAACACATCGTCCATACTTCGACACACGACTTCCTTCTGTTTTTCACCAATCTCGGACGGGTGTACAAGATCAAGGGGTACAAGATTCCCGTGTACGGACGACTGTCGAGGGGGCTACCGCTGGTCAACGTCTTGACGCTCGATGAACACGAAACCTTGCAGGCCGTCGAACGCATCGACAACTTCGATTCCGAACATCACTTGTTGTTCGTGACGAAAGACGGCGTCGTCAAACGGACCCACGTCGGCGACTTCAAGAACATCCGTTCTTCCGGCATCCGCGCCATCAGTCTCCGAGACAACGACGAACTCCTCTATGTCCGGCGGACAAGCGGCGAACAAGACATCGTCATCGGCGCTTCCAACGGCAAGGCGATCCGCTTCAATGAAACCGACGTGAGAACGATGGGGCGCGTCGCCGCCGGAGTACGCGGCATACGGATCGAATCCGACGAACGCGTTGTCGGCGCCGCGCTCGCACAAGAAGACCGACGGGAAATCCTCATCGTCACCGAAAACGGCTATGGAAAACGGACCGACATCGACGAGTATCGCCAACAATTCCGGGGCGGCAAAGGGGTCAAGACGCTCAATGTCACCGAAAAGAACGGACCTCTCGTCACGTTGCAGGCCGTTTGCGGCGACGAAGACTTGATGATCGTCACCGACAAGGGCATGGTCATTCGCGTTCCGATCGAACAGATCGCCACCTCCGGCCGAACGACGCAAGGCGTCCGCCTCATGCGCTTGAACGAAGGGCACAAAGTGGCGACGGTCGCGGTCGTACCCGTTGAAGAGGAAACGATCGTGCCTTGCGACGATGAAGAGGAAGGTGCGCCCGTTTTAGAAGAAGGCGACAAGGACGGAACCGAAAACCGGGTAACGGATGACGCGGAGGAGGAAGAGCCCCGTGAAGACGCCGTCAAGGAAGAAGGCAACACCTTGACGCTCAACTTGTTCGACGAAGACGATTGATTGACAAAGACCGCTTTCTCTGGTAAACTGCCCCTATACTGAACGCGATGAAGGGACCGAGTAACGGACGACTCGTCGAAGAGAGTCGGCGGTGCTGCGAGCCGACACGAAAGATCCGTGAAATCTACCCCGGAGCGGAACCAATCATTCCCGGTCATACCGTTATCATGACAAAGTGGGCGCATCGTCGCCAACGAGGGTGGCAACACGGGCAACGGCTCGTCCCTGTCGGGACGGGCCTTTTTATATCAAAACAAGGAGGTATGAACGATGCTGGAAATCAGGAAAATACGGGAAAACACCGAAGAACTCATTGAAAGGTTGAATCTTCGAGGTGGAGATTTCTCGTACTTGCACGACGTCGTCAAGTGGGATGAAAAACGGCGAAGCATGCTGCAAGAAATCGAAAAACTCAAACGGATCCGCAACGAAGTGAGCAAGAAGATCGGGGTGCTCAAACGTACGGGGAAGCCGGTGTCCGAACCCATGGCCACCGTGGAGAAGGCCAAATCACAAATCGCGGTGTTCGAAGAAGACATCCGCCGGATCGAAACCCGGATTCAAGACGCGTTGTTGAATACGCCCAATGTGCCGCATTCAAACATCCCACCCGGACAGGATGAAGAAGACAATCGACTCGTACGCAGCGTAGGGGAACCGCGGACCTTCGATTTCGAAGTTTTGCCCCATTGGGACATCGCTACCGCACTCGACATCCTCGATTTCGAGCGTGCCGCGAAAATCGCCTCGTCGAGATTCGTCGTCTACAAGGGAGACGGCGCCAGACTCGAACGCGCGCTCATCAACTTCATGCTCGACCTCCATCGCGACAAACACGGATACAAGGAGATCCTTCTTCCTTACATCGTCAACTACGACGTCATGGTCGGTGCCGGTCAGTTTCCCAAATTCGTCGACGACGCCTTCAAACTCGTCGACGAACGCAACCTCTATCTCAACCCGACCGCCGAAGTCCCCGGCATCAACATGCATCGCGAGGAAATCCTCTCCGCCGACGACATGCCGATCAGCTATACGGCGTTCACGACCGCGTTCCGCCAAGAGGCGGGCAGCGCCGGCAGGGATACGCGGGGCATCCTCAGGCAACATCAGTTCAACAAGGTGGAGTTGCTCAAGTTCGTCACCCCCGAGACGTCCTATGAAGAAAACGACAAGATGCTCGGACACAGTGAGGCGGTCTTGAAAGCGCTCGGACTTCCTTATCGCGTCGTTGAACTGTGTGCGGGAGACCTCGGGTTCGCGATGGCGAAGACGTACGACATCGAAGTCTGGCTACCTTCTTACGAAGGATATCGGGAAATCGCGAGCATATCGAACGCAGAAGATTACCAGGCTCGTCGCGCCAACATCAAGTTCCGCCGCAAAAGGGGAGCGAAGCCGGAATTCGTCCATACGCTCAACGGCTCGGGATTGGCCGTCGGGAGGACGCTCGTGGCGATTCTTGAAAACTTCCAGAACGAAGACGGGACGGTCGATGTCCCAGAAGCCTTGAAACCCTACATGCAACTCGAGAAGATCAAATAGGAGGAGAACCGATGTTCAATTTGCAAAAAGCATTCGACCTGCAACAAGAAACGAAGACGCTCGTATTCGTCAAAACTTCCGAAAACCCCCTTTCGGAGAAAATCTTGAAGACCTTGAACATGGACGACGAGACATTGCCCAAGGAAAACGTCACAACGCTATACACCTTGGGGAAGCTCAAGACGCCGAAAGTGATCATCCTCTCTCCGGACGTCTTTACCAAGCGCAAGAATCTTTCCAAGGCCGCAAAGGGCATTGTCGACGAAAAGACCGACAAACTCCTTCTTCTCGAGACGTTCGCCGCGGAAGCGATCGCTCCGCTCTTCGAGGAGTTGACCAAGGCCGCATACCGGTTCAAACGCTTCAAGACCGATGACAAGAAGGATGACACCCTCATCGCCTATCACGGCAAGGAGGACTGTGCCGAAGCCGTCCATCGCGGCATCGTCATCGGCGAAGCCGTGAACCACACGAAAGAACTCGTCAACACCCCGAACAACTACTTGAACGCCGAAAAACTCGCTGAATACGCAGAAGCGCTGCAAGAAATCGAAGGCGTCGAAGCGAAGATCCTCGGCAAAGAAGCATGCGAAGCGATGAACATGGGCGCGTTCCTCGGTGTCAACAAAGGAAGCAAGGACGAACCTAGACTCATCCATCTCAGCTACAAGGGGAAACCGAAATCGATCGAAAAGACCGCATTGATCGGAAAAGGCATCATGTTCGACACCGGGGGTTATTCCTTGAAGACCGGCCAATCGATGCCGAACATGAAATGCGACATGGCCGGGGCCGCCACCGTCCTCGGCGTCTTCGAAGCCGTTTCCAGACTCGGATTCAACGTCAATGTCGATTGCATCATCGCGGCGACGGACAACCGCATCGGCGACGATGCCATCGTCCCAGACGACATCTTGACCGCCGCCAACGGGACGACCATCGAAGTCATCTCCACCGATGCCGAAGGAAGGCTCACGCTCGCCGACGCGCTCTGGTATGCGCAAAAAGAGGGAGCCACACGTATGATCGACGTCGCCACATTGACGGGACACGTCGTCATGACGTTCGGGAAAGCCTTCACCGGAGGCTTCACCAACCAAGAAGCGTACCTGGATGAACTCATCACCGTGTCCAAGACGACCGAAGAACCGATCTGGGCCTTGCCGGTAGACGACCAATACGAAGAACTCATCAAGAGCAAGACCGCCGACATCAAGAACAGCGGCGGCAGAATCGCCGGCGCGTCCGTCGCCGCGGTCTTCCTCAGACGGTTCGTCGAAAACGATCTGCCTTGGATCCACCTCGATGTCGCCGGCACCGCTTTCAACGACAAAGAAGGAGGAACCGGCGTCCTCGTAAGGACGCTCACCGAATTCTTCAGTCGTCAAACATGACCAGCCATCAAAAAAGAAGACTTCACGACGAAGTCTTCTTTTTTGACATGCCCGGCGCGAACAGGCCCGACTCGATGAAGTCCATCACGACATCGACGATGTAATCGATGTCTTCGTTGCGCTCACCGATGTCCATCACGAGCTTGAGGCCGATGAAGTTACTGATGCCCA
>SLPE01000095.1 GCA_007132145.1 Candidatus Izemoplasma sp. | reverse complement strand
TTGACCTCGCGACGGAGTTCGCCCTCGGTTTTGAGTTTCGCGACTTCGTTCCTGATTCTTACGAGTTCTTCGTCCGTCAAGTCCTTGACGCGAGTGTCTTCAGATACTTTCGCTGCGCCGAGCACTTGTTGGGATAGTGTCTTGCCGATGCCATAAACGTATGTCAATGCGATGACGACGCGTTTGTCTCGGGGAATGTCTACGCCGGAAATACGTGCCATGGGTGCACCTCCTATTAACCTTGTCTTTGTTTGTGTTTGGGATTGTCGCAAATGACCATGACTTTGCCTTTGCGTCTGATGATTTTGCATTTGTTGCAGATTTTCTTGACCGAGGGTCTCACTTTCATGATCGTTTCCTCCTTGGAAATGGCGGGACTATTTGTGTCTGTAGGTGATACGTCCACGTGTTAGGTCGTACGGTGAGAGTTCAACCGTGACTCTGTCACCAGGTAAGATGCGTATGTAGTACATACGGATTTTACCTGAAACGTGGGCGTGAATCTTATGCCCGTTTTCTAATTCGACGAGAAATTGGGTGTTCGGCAGGGCTTCGATGACCTTGCCTTCAAGTTCGATCTTGTCTTCTTTCTTCGCCATGATCAGACCTCCTTGGGTCGTGCTGTAAGAAGTTCACACGCGTCTTGGGTGATCAGGATCGTGTGTTCGAAATGGGCGCTTAGGGAACCGTCCTTGGTGACGGCGGTCCAGTGGTTGTCCCGCATTTTGACTTCATGGGTGCCGAGATTGACCATCGGCTCGACGGCGAGGGTCATGCCGGCCTTGAGGACGGGACCTTTTCCCGCGGGACCGTAGTTGAGGATTTGCGGCGCTTCGTGGAGTTCTCGTCCGATGCCGTGTCCGACGAAGTCGCGGACGACGTGCATGCCTTCGGCTTCTGCGGTTTTCTGGACGGCGTGGGAGATGTCGGAAAGTCTTGCGCCCGCGCGGGCGTGCGCTAGGCCTTCGAGCAACGCCCGTTCCGTCACGTCGAGGAGCCGTTGCGCCTCTGGAGATATCTTGCCGACGGCGTAGGTCCATGCAGAATCTCCATGGTAGCCTTTGTAGCGGGCGCCGATGTCGACTTTGACGATGTCTCCGGACTTGAGGAGGATCGAATCCGAGGGAATGCCGTGAACGACTTCTTCGTTGATCGAGACGCATGCGCTCGCGGGAAATCCGTTGTAACCCTTGAACGAAGGGGACGCGCCCGATGCGCGGATGCTCGCTTCGACACTGCGGTCGATGGCCGCGGTGGAGACTCCGGGTCGGATGATGTCGGAAACGGCGCGATGCGCTTGCGCGACGATTCGTCCCGCTTCACGCATCAAGTCGATTTCGCGGGGAGACTTGATGGTGATCATGTCAAGGTCTCCAAGGCGTCACGGATGTCGCGATAGACGTTTTCGAACGATTGCATGCCGTCGATGTTCTTGAGGATGCCCCGACCGTGGTAGTAATCGATGATCGGTTTCGTCTTCTTTTCATAGATGTCGAGTCGGTTGCGGACGGATTCGGGACGGTCGTCGTTGCGTTGATAGAGTTCGCCGCCGCACGCATCGCACATCGACGGTTTTTTCGTCGGTTTGAAGACGAGATGGTAACTCAATCCGCACGTCCGACAGACACGGCGGCCGACCATCCGCTCGAGAATCGCCTGCTTGTCGACGACGATGTTGATGACGGCCGACAGTTTCGAGCGTCTCTTTTCGAGCATCTCGTCGAGGGCGCGCGCTTGTTCGACTGTGCGAGGATATCCGTCGAGCAGGAAACAGCGGTCCGCATCCTTTTTCATGAGCCGTTGTCTGACGACTTCGTTGGTGATGTCGTCGGCGACGAGTTCACCTTTCTTGATGTACGCCATCGCCTTTTCACCGAGGGGTTCACCGCGACGGTACGCTTCGCGGAACATCTGTCCGGTCGAAATGTTGGTGAGTGCGTAGTCTTCGACAAGACGGGCCGATTGACTTCCCTTTCCGGCTCCCGGGGGACCCATGAGAAGTATTTTCAAGAACAACGCCCCCTACTTGATGAATCCGGTGTACGTTTTTCCTTGCACATCCGTCTTGATTTGTTTGGTCGTTTCGATGGCGACGCCGACGACGATGAGCAGTGAGGTTCCGCCGATTTGAACATACGTCGGCAACCCGAAGATCAATGCGGTGATGATCGGGAGGACGGCTACGAGAACGAGATACAAAGAGCCGATGACGGTGATTCTGAAGAGGAGTTTCGAAATGTAGTTCTCGGTTTCGATGCCCGGTCTGATGCCGGGGACGTAGGCGTTTTGTTTTTGCAAGTTTCTCGCCATCTTGTCGGGGTTGATCTGGACGAACGAGTAGAAGAACGTGAACACGATGATCAAGATGACGTAGATGGCGAAACCCGCTGGACGGGTGTAATCGAACATCTCACTGAGCCACAATCCGAAAATGTTTTGTTGGATGGCGGGGACGAAACTGATGACCGTCTGCGGCAGACTGAGGATCGTGACCGCGAAAATGACGGGAATGACGCCGGCCGAGTTGATTTTGATCGGGATGTTGGAATCCTTGCGACCTTTGAATTGTGATGAACCCGGGCGGTTGGAGTACTGAACGGGAATCTTGCGCGCCGCCGATTGCATGTAGGTGACGCCGAGCAGGACGAGGATGTAGACGACGACGATGACGGCGAAGGTGATGTAGGAGATGTAATTGGCGTCGGCGGCGGTCAGATAATCGCCCGAAAGGGACGCGAACATTCCGGGAATCCCGGAGATGATGCCGGCGACGATGATCATCGAAGTGCCGTTGCCGACCCCTTTGAGGGTGATCTGGTCGGCGAGGAACAACAAGAAGGCCGTTCCGCCGGTGATGACGAGCGCGAGATAGGTGAACACGAGGAAGTTCGGCTCGACGCCGGTCTTGAAAAACGCTTCTCCTTGTTGGAGTTGGAACCCGTAGGTCATGCCGAGCGCTTGGATGAACGCGAGACCGATGGCGAGGTAACGCGTCACCTGGTTGAGTTTTTGTTTGCCGGTTTCGCCTTCTTCACTCCACTCCTTGAAAATCGGAACGATGTCCATTTTCAAGAGTTGCATGACGATCGACGCGGTGATGTAGGGACCGATGCCGAGGGCGACGATCGAGAGCTGGCTCATCGCGTTGCCCGTGAACGCATCCATGATGCCGAGGAATCCGCCTTCGAAGAGTTCTTGGAAGGGGAGCGGGTTGATTAACGGGATGCGGATGAAGACGGCGACCCTGTAGATGAGGAACGCAAGCAGCGTGAAGCCGATCTTCTTCATCACGGATTTGTTTTTGAGTACCGCCTTGATCGTATCCATCAAACCACCTCGATGGTGCCGCCGGCCGCCTTGATTTTCTCTTCAGCCGAGGCTGTGAATTTTTGGGCTTTGACCGTCAGTTTCTTCGTCAGTTCGCCTTGACCCAATATTTTGAGGGGCAACGACGCCTTTTTGATGACTTTGTCGTCGCGCAAGGTTTGCGCGGTCACGACGGCGCCGTCTTCATAGATGTTGAGACGGGAAACGTTCACGATCGCGTACTCCGTACGATGGGGATTGATGAACCCGACTTTGCGGTGACGCTTGAACGCTCTTGTCTGTCCGCCTTCGAAACCGAGTCCGATTTTGGCGCCCGAACGGGACTTCTGCCCGTCGCTGCCGCGACCGGCCGTTTTTCCGATGCCGCTGCCGATGCCGCGACCGGCACGTTTTCGAGCGCGGGTGGACCCCGCTTTGGGTTTCAGTTCGTGCAGTTTCATGGTGGTCCCTCCTATTTCTCGGCGACAGTTACCAGGTGGGCGATGACGCTGATCATGCCTCTGATCGTGGCCGAGTCCGTTTTGTGAACCGTTTGATTGCGCTTGGTCAGTCCGAGCGCTTTGGCGGTTTTTCTTTGCATGGGTGTGGCACCGATCATGCTTTTGACACGCGTGATTTCCAGAGTCTTCTGAGTCATCCCAAAATCTCCTTTGCGGTTTTCCCGCGTTCACGGGCCACTTCTTCAGCGGTGCGCAGGCGCTTCAATCCGTCCACGGTCGCGCGGACGACGTTGATCGGCGTCGCAGAACCGAGGGATTTGCTGAGGATGTCTTCGACGCCGGCCGCTTCCAAGACGGCACGGACGGGACCGCCGGCGATGACGCCCGTTCCTTCGGATGCGGGCTTGAGGTGGACGTGGCCGCCGCCGTGACGTCCGTCGATGGCGTGAGGAATCGTCTTGCCGTACATCGGAACGCGGAAGAAATTCTTCTTCGCTTCTTCAATCGCTTTTTTGATGGCGTCGGGGACTTCTTGCGCCTTGCCGGTTCCGAAACCGACTTGACCTTTTTTGTCGCCGACGACGACGAGTGCGTTGAAACGGAAGCGACGACCACCCTTGACGACCTTGGCCGTGCGGTTGATGTTGACGACGCGTTCTTCGTAGGGGTTCTCTTCTCTTTTTCTTCTTCGTCTTCTTCGATCTGATTGCATGGGCATGCCTCCTTAGAATTCCAGTCCCGCTTCGCGGGCGGCATCGGCGAGCGCTTTCACGCGTCCGTGATACAGATAGCCACTACGGTCGAAAATGACATGCTTGATGTCTTTTTCAACCGCCCGCTCGGCCAGTTGCTTGCCGACGAGTTTCGCGCCCTCGACAGTGCGGGCGTCCTTTGAATCGCAAAACGATTCGAGGGACGACGCGCTCGCGAGCGTGACGCCGTTGACGTCGTCGATCAACTGTGCGGATATGTTCTTGTGTGAACGGAAAACGCTCAAGCGTGGGCGAAGAGCGGTCCCGATCAATTGTTTTCGTATGCGCAGATGTCTTTTTTTCCGCATTTCGTTTCTTGTCTTCTTGTTTATCATCGATTGTCACTCCTAGCCGTTACTTGGCTGTTTTTCCTACTTTGCGACGTACACGTTCATCGGCATAGCGGATGCCTTTGCCAAGATAGGGTTCGGGCTTGCGGACGGCCCGGATGTTCGCGGCGAACGCGCCGACGGCTTGTTTGTCGATGCCGCTGACGTTGACTTCCGTGTTCTTGACGACGTCGACGTCGATGCCCGAAGGAATATCGAGTTCGACGGGGTTTGCGTATCCGGCGGTGACGACGAGTTTCTTGCCTTGTACGGCCGCGCGGTAGCCGACGCCGATGATCTGCAATTTCTTCGCGTACCCTTCGGTGACGCCGATGATCATGTTCTGGATGAGAGAACGCATCGTTCCGTGCAACGACTTGTCCGTCTTGCTTTCGGAAGGACGTGTCACGACGATTTGCGATTCTTCAAGGGCGACGCCCATCGACGGATGGACCGTCAAGGAGAGTTCTCCCTTGGGTCCTTTGACAGTGAGCGTACGCTCTTCCAATGAACACGTGACGCCTTGGGGGACGGGAATGGGTTTCTTTCCGATACGGCTCATCGTTCATACCTCCTTGATAAGGTTACCATACGTAGGCGATGATCTCTCCGCCGACGTTTTGCTTGCGGGCTTCGCGATCGGTGAGAATGCCTTTCGATGTCGAAATGACGGCGATGCCGAGTCCGTTGAGGACCTTGGGGATTTCGCCTTTGTTCGCATAGACGCGGAGTCCCGGTTTGGAAATGCGCTTCAAACCTTTGACGACGCGGTCGTTCTGGTTGTATTTCAACGTGACGCGGATTTTGTTCGCGGGGCGGGCCTTGATGTGCATGATGCCGTCGATGTACCCTTCGTTTCGCAACAACTCGAGGATTTGTTGCTTCAATCTGGACGCGGGGATATCGACCGATTCTTTTTTCATTTGGTTCGCGTTTCTGATACGGGTGAGCATATCAGCGATCGGGTCTGTCATGACCATGTGTGTTGCCTCCTCCCAAAATAAATGGACAATCGTATTACCAACTTGCCTTTTTGACGCCGGGAATTTGACCTTTGTAAGCCAACTCCCGGAAACAAATACGGCACAGTTTGAATTTACGGATGACAGCGTGGGGTCGCCCACAGCGCTCACAGCGGGTATATCCCCGCACTTTGTGTTTCGGTGTGCGCTTCTGTTTCTCGATCATCGATGTCTTAGCCATAGATAGCCTCCTTAATTTCTTCTGAACGGCATCCCGAACTGAGCGAGGAGTTCCTTCGCTTCGAGGTCGGTCTTCGCCGTCGTCACGATGACGATGTCCATTCCGCGGACGCGGTTGACGTTGTCATAGTTGATTTCGGGAAATATGAGCTGTTCTTTGACGCCGAGTGTGAAATTGCCTCTTCCGTCGAACGCTTTCGGACTCACGCCTTGAAAGTCGCGCACACGTGGAAGGGCGATATTCATCAACTTGTCCAAAAATTTGTACATCCTCACACCGCGCAAGGTCACTTTACAGCCAATGGCCATACCTTCGCGGAGTTTGAAACTGGCCACCGATTTCTTGGCGCGTGTGATGACGGGTTTTTGTCCGGTGAGCAATGTCAGTTCGTTTACCGCGTCATCGAGGGCTTTCGTGTTGTCGACAGCGTCGCCGACGCCCATGTTGACTACGATTTTTTCTATTCTCGGTGCTTCCATAACGGAGCTGTAGTCGAATTTTTCGACCAGTGATGCGCGGATTTCGTCATTGTATCTTTCTTGCAATCGGTTCATCCACAAATGCCTCCTCTCTCGTTCAGTCCAATACGGTTCCGGTTTTTTTCGCGACGCGGACTTTCCGGGTCACGTCTTTTTTCTTTTCGGTTTCGGTCACGGTCTTGAAGCCCACGCGTGTGCGCCCCTTCTTGTCGGAAATCATGACGTTCGAAAGGTGGATGGGCGCTTCGAACTCGAGAATGCCGCCATCGGGATTCGCTTGGGTGGGTTTCGTGTGTTTCTTGATGATGTTGACCCCTTCGACGAGCACACGCGACGTCTTCGGGTACATTTTGAGAACTTTGCCTTCCTTGCCTTTTCCTTCGCCGGAAATGACAATGACCTTGTCGCCTTTTTTTATTTTCATGTCTTCTCCTCCTGACTCACAGTACTTCAGGCGCGAGAGATACGATTTTCATGAACCCTTGTTCACGAAGCTCTCTTGCCACCGGTCCGAAAATACGGGTGCCGCGCGGGGATTTGTCTTCACGCAAAATGACCGCGGCATTGTCGTCGAAACGGATGTAACTACCGTCTTGACGGCGGTGTTTCTTGACGGTGCGTACGATGACGGCTTGGACGATGTCGCCCTTTTTGACGAGTCCCCCGGGGGTGGCTTGTTTGACCGTGGCGGTGACGAGGTCGCCGATCGATGCGTATTTACGTCCGGAGCCGCCCAAGACCTTGATGGTCAGGATTTCTTTGGCTCCGGAGTTGTCGGCTATTTTCAGCCTTGACTCCTGTTGTATCATGTCAGTGGTCCTCCTTAATGAGCGCTGTTAGACGAGATTGCTTTTTTCGACGATTTCCAAAAGGCGGAATGTCTTCCTTTTGGACAAGGGGCGCGTTT
>SLPE01000154.1 GCA_007132145.1 Candidatus Izemoplasma sp. | reverse complement strand
CGCCGCCTTCGCCTTGGGCGCCAAGGGCGTGCAAGTCGGCACGGTCCTGCTCGCGAGTGAGGAATGCCCGATTCATCAGAACTATAAGGACAAAGTCGTTACCGCGCGCGATTCGGACACGATCGTCACGGGACGCGACACGAGAGCCCCCGTCCGCGTCTTGAAAAACAAGATGGCGCGGTCCTATGTCGCCATGGCGAAAGAAGGGGTCGACTTGCATGAACTCGAAAAGATGACACTCGGGTCCTTGCAGCGCGCCGTCGATGAGGGGGACCTCGACGGAGGGTCGTTCATGGCCGGGCAAATCGCCGGTCTCGTCAAGAACATCCGACCTGTCAAGACGATTCTCGAAGACCTCTTCGAAAACAGTCGGAGTTTCAAGGAGAACCACCGATGAAGACGGCATTCGTCTATGCGGGCCAAGGGAGTCAGCACGTCGGGATGGGGTATGACCTCTACACGGACCTTCCTGTCGTGAAGGCTCGTCTGGACATGGCCGAGGATCGTTTCGGCGGCGGCTTGCTCGAAGCGATGTTCAAAGAAGGCGAGCGGTTGAAAAAGACCGCCTGCGCGCAACCGGCCATCTATGCGATGAGCGTCGCCGTGCGGGAGGCCATGAAAGAGGAAGGTTTCGAAAGCGAAGGATGCGCCGGTCTGTCCCTCGGTGAATACGCCGCTTTCCATGATGCCGGGCTTTATACCTTCGCTGAGGGTTTCGACCTCGTTAGGGTACGGGGTAGGCACATGTCGGATGCCGCGCAACGCGAAAAGACGTCGCTTGTGGCACTCATCGGAGGAAGCGACGCCGTTGAAGCGTTGTTGCAACGACATCCCGATTGCCATGTGGCGAATCGGAACCTGCCGATGCAGACCGTTGTCGGGGGACCTGTGAATGCGATGGCGCGTCTGATGGAAGATGTCTCTTCATCAGGCGTGAAACGGGCGGTTCCACTCGCGGTCGAAGGCGCGTTTCACACGCCTTACATGCAAACCGCGGCCGACGCTTTTGAAAGACATCTTGAAGGTGTGGTCCTGACCCCTGCTTCAAAACCGCTCTATCTGAATCTCGACGGCCGTTTGCACGCTACCGTTGCGAAGCGCGATATGACGATGCAGATGACACGGCCCGTGCGGTTTTTCGACATGATCGCTACGATGCTTGCCGACGGTTACACCACATTCGTGGAAATCGGTCCGGGCAAGACCTTGAGCGGTCTCATCCGGAAAATCGATCCGGACATCGTCACGTTGAACATCGGAACCATCGTGGAGTTCCATGAAACCATTCGTTATTTGAAGGGGATGAGCCAAAGATGAGATTCACGGATCGACGTGTATTGATCACGGGCGCTACGGGCGGCATCGGCCGAGCGCTCGTACGCGCCTTCGCAGAAGAGGGCGCCCGTATCGCCGTGCATTGCATGAACGACCTCGCCGGGGCGGAAGAACTCGTCGAAGACGTCGTCGCGACCGGAAAGGACGCCTTCGCCATTCGCGCGGATGTCTCGGATTTCAACCAGAGCCGGACTTTGGTCGAAAAGACTGTCGAACGTTTCGGCGGACTCGACATCCTCGTGAACAACGCCGGCATCACCCGCGACCAACTGATGTTGCGGATGGGTGAAGAAGCCTTCGACGAAGTCGTCGCGGTCAATCTCAAAGGAACGTGGAACTTGTGCAAACACGTCGCCCGCGGCATGCTAAAGCAAAAGTACGGACGAATCGTGAACATCGGGTCCGTCGTCGGATTCACGGGCAACGCCGGCCAGGCGAACTACGCGGCGACGAAAGCGGGCATCATCGGGTTGACCAAAGCGCTCGCCAAGGAATTCGCGAAAAAGAACGTGACCGTCAACGCTGTCGCGCCCGGTCTCATCCGAACGCCGATGACCGATGCCTTGAGCGAAGAAATCGTCACGAGCTACCTTTCACAAATTCCCGTCGGTCGTTTCGGACGTCCCGAAGAAGTCGCCGCCGCGGCGACGTTTCTCGCTTCCGAGGCGGCCGCCTACATCACCGGGGAGACGTTGCACGTGAACGGGGGGATGTTGTGATGAAACGCCGCGTCGTCATTACCGGCATGGGTACGCTCAATCCGCTCGGCAACGACATCAAGACGAGTTGGAACGCCGCCAAAAGCGGTCGCTCCGGCATCGATTTCATTCGTCGCTACGAAACCGACGACATCGCCATCGGTTACGGAGGCGAAATCCGTGATTTCGATTTTCTCGAGTACTTCGGCAAGAAGCAACTGAGACGCATGGACCGTTTTTCCCAGTTCGCCCTCGTCGCCGCCGATCAAGCGATCGCCGACAGCGGCATCGATTTCGAGACGATGGACAGGAGTCGTGTCGGCATCTACGTCTCAAGCGGCATCGGCGGACTCGAAACGATGGCGAGTGAACTCGACAAGGCGCGCGAGAAGGGATTCCATCGGGTGTCGCCTTTTTGGGTGCCGATGGTCATCATCAACATTGCGCCCGGCATGATCGCCATCAAATACGACTTGACCGGACCGGCCCTTTCGACGACGACCGCTTGCGCGAGTGCGGCCAATACGATGGGGGAGGCATTCCGTGCCATTCGCGACGGCTACCTCGAGGTCGCAATCACCGGCGGCAGCGAAGCGTCGATGACGAAATTCGGCATCAGCGGCTTCAGCGCCATGCACGCCCTGAGCAAGCATCCCGACCCGAAAAAGGCCTCTCGGCCTTTCGATTTGAACCGTGACGGTTTCGTGATGGCCGACGGAGCGGGCTGCATGATGTTCGAGACGCTCGAAGGCGCTTTGAAACGGCAGGCCCGCATCTATGGTGAAATCGTCGGTTACGGCGCCACCTGCGACGCGACGCACATCACGGCGCCGGACCTTGAAGGGACGGGCGCGATGAACTGCATGCGTCTCGCGCTAGAAGACGGAGGCGTCGACCCCGCCGATATCGATCACATCAATGCGCACGGGACGTCGACCCCGCTCAACGACAAAACGGAAACCTTGGCGATCAAACGGTTGTTCAAGGAACACGCCTATGACATCGCGATCAATTCGACGAAATCGATGACCGGACACTTGCTCGGCGGAAGCGGTGCAATCGAGGCGATTTTCACACTTCTCGCGCTTCAAGAGGGCTTCGTCCCGCCGACGATCAACTACGAGACGCCCGATCCTGAATGCGACCTGGATTACACACCCAACGTCGGTGTCGAAAAGGATATCCGCGTCGCCTTGTCGAACTCGCTCGGTTTCGGCGGGCACAACGCGACGCTCGTTTTCAAGAAATGGGAGGGACGATGATGTTGACGAAGACGCAGATCAAAGACGTCATCCCGCATCGGGAACCCTTTCTCCTCATCGACGAAGTCGAGGCGATCGAGCCTGGAAAAAGCATCCGCGCCAAGACACATGTCGATGCGGACGCGTCCTATTTCAAAGGTCACTTCCCCGATTTTCCCGTGATGCCCGGTGTTTTGATCGTCGAGGCCCTCGCACAAGCGGGTGCAGTGCTCTTGTTGCGTGAAGAACGGTTCAAGGGAAGAAAGGTGTTATTCGCCGGCCTCGACGATTGTCGATTCAAGCGCATGGTGAAACCGGGCGATACGTTGACGCTTCATGTCGAACTGACCAAAATGAGAGGCGTCATCGGCAAGGCGGACGCAATCGCCCGTGTCGGCGATGAACTCGCCTGCAAGGCGACGATGACGTTCGCGGTCGCACCCGATTGATGTCGAAACGCTCCGAGGCATGAAAAAAGAGCGTTCCACCGCCGTCATCAACGGTGGAGCGCTCTTTTCATCATCCGGTACTGCCGAAACCGCCTTTGCGTTTTCTGTTTGTGGGCGTTTCCGTTTCAAGGGTGAGATATTTCGTGAAGACTCCTTGTGCGATACGGGTTCCCGCAGGGATGGTGACCGGGTCTTTTGAAAAGTTCAAGAGTTGGATGAAAATGGCGCCGTCGTTGGCTTCGTTGCCGAAATAGTCGGCATCGATGATGCCGACATTGTTGGGAATCGTCACCCCGAATTTGACGGGCAAGGAACTGCGGGGGTAGATTTTCAGGACTTCATCATCCATCATGAACGCCTTGACGCCGGTCTCGGCACGCTCGATCCTTCCTGCTTCGATGGTCAAGTCCTTGCATGTCGTGAAGTCGTATCCCGCACTGTATTCCGTGCTACGGCCGGGCATGACGACGGATGCCTTTTCATAGCCTTTCGCGACTTTGAAACCGCGCATGTCAATCAATCCTTTCAGGAGATGTCGTTTATACTATAAGACAGGAAGACGGTTTTTGCAACTCGCACTTGAAATGTCTTGACATTCACAACCCATCTCAATACACTTAAGGTGTGGAAGGTCAGGTGTGACCCCAACAGGGAACCGGGTGTGAATCCCGGGCTGTCCCAGCAACCGTGATGCGGACGAAATGCGGATGCCACTGCGAAAGCGGGAAGGCGCATAGTAGGACGATGCTAAGCCGGTAGACCTACCTGACCCGAAAACAATACGCTCCTGGGTATGAGTCGTACGTTTATCGGTTAAACGTTTTTGCGGTTTAATTCATTAAACGGACACCATCTTGGGAGGATGGTTTTTTTATTGCTTGCTCGCATTGCATTGAAATCAGGAGGTCAAAATGAAAAAACTGTTCTCTGTCGCACTTGCTTTACTCGTGTTCGGTCTTCAAGCCGGATGCGAGGGATTCGATGTATATTTCACCACGGAAACACCGCTCGTCACGCTGATCATTCAAAGCGGCGAGTCCGCTCTCGAAGTGGACCATGCGCTCGGCGATGACGAAGAAAAGACATTGTTCGACATCTTGCTCGAGCACTTCGACGTCGATTACGACCTTTTCGATTTCGGAGACGGTGAGATGCCGATGCTCACGAGGATCGAGTGTCTCGATACGCCCTATGGAAGTTTCATTTCGATCGATATCAATGGAGAGTTCGCGATGAAGGGCATCGCCGAATTGCCTTATGAAGCGGGCGACGTCGTCACGTTCAGTCGCGCCTGGTGGGACCCGCTTGCGGAATCGGTCTATGAAGGCATCGAAGCGTTCAAGGCACATTCCCACGCGGAGACGTACTTGTATGCTGAAAACGGCGCGCACATGGAAGTCGCGCTGGCACTTAGGCTATCGGGCGACTTGGATGCATACGTCGCTACGCACGGCGTCAATCCCTACGATCGAACCCCCGAGACGATGAGCGAATACGTCCGCGCGGTTTTCACGCACGAGGTTTTCGGCATCGACGCGGGCGCTTTCGCGGAAGCGCTCGAAGGGGAAGCCGAGTTCGGTTGGCCCTACATGAACGCGTTGATGATGCTTGCGCTCGCCGCTGGCGGCATCGACAACAAGACCTTGAAAGACGGGTTCATCGCCGATTTGCAAGCGCGTGATCTTTCACACATCGACTTGGACACCTTGAGTCTCGTCTTGCTCGCACTATCGTTGGATGAAGGTCCCGTCATCGAAGGACTGATCGACGACATCCTCGACGTCGTTACCGAAGAACTCTATCATAGTTCCTTCGGCAACAACGCCGCGACCTTCGCCCATGTCATCATCGCATTGATCGCCGTCGGTGAAGACCCGCGCGACGCCCGTTATGCGGAAGGTGAGACATCTCTCGTCTCGATGTTCCTCGAATACATGCAAGAAGACGGCAGCTTCCTCTGGCGACTCGACGATGAAGAAGCCGATCTGATGTTCTCGACACCGCAAGGTTTCTTGGCGCTCGTCTGCCTCCATACATACTTCAACAGCGCCCAACCGATCAACCCGTATCGCTTCGATTGAAGGATGTGAAAGCGTGAAACTCTACATGAAACTGTCTTTGAGTCTTTTCGTGCTCGCCGTGTTCGGCGGGTTTTCGGCGATATACGCCAGTCTCACGCCTTCTTCGGGTGCAACGGCGCAAGGCGTCGCATCCGTCGTCGTCATCGATGCGAGCGGAGAGACGGTCGTGGAAAGGCAACACGCTTTCGAGGAGAACGACACCTTGGCGGACATCTTGGCGGCCCATCACGATGCACGTTTCGACGAGCATCCGATCTTCGGACGAAAACTGCTCGCGCTCGAGGGCATCGAAACCGATTTTCATCGTGACTTCATAGAAATCCTGATCGACGGTGCGCCATCCAGAACGGGCATCGACGGCATCCCCTTGGAAGACGACGTCGTCTACACCTTCGTCCATAGGACCCTTGAGGGGAAGACCGCGGAGTGAGACTGAGAAGACTGCTGGTGTTGGCGATGTGCACGACGATCCTATTCGTCCAGGAACAATTGTTGATCATCGTGCCCAACGTCCAGTTCACCACATTGCTCATCGTTTTGTTTTCCAGTGTCTTCAAGTTCAGGGAGACTGTCGCGATCATCACGGTCTACGTCTTTTTCGACAACCTCTACATGGGAAGTTTCCATCCGCTCTACACGCCGCCGATGTTCTTGGCCTGGCTCTTGATTCCGATCAGTTATCACACGGTGCTGCGGAGAACGAAGAGCGAAGTCAAACTCGCCGTCTTCGGGTTCGTCTTCGGATTCGTCTACGGGTGGGTCTACATCCCGTTCCGAATCCTCGAGTTCGGCATCACCGACCTCTGGCCCTATTTCTTGGCGGACTTACCTTTTGAAGTCATCATGGCCGTATCCAATTTCGCGACCATTCTTTGGTTGTTCACCCCCCTTCACAAGACTTTGGAAACGGAACTCGCGGCGTTATCGGCGTCGGCCGCACATGAAAAGCGTTGAAAAGACTTGCAACCCCGGTTTTTTTTTGTTATACTACATAAAGCGAAAAATACGCACACGGTGACGTCGCTCCGGACCGTGAGCCGTCCTTGAGGACGGTGGGACGGAACAACCGTGGAGGACAATCAAAACAGGAGGCAACACATGGCTATCATCACTATGAAACAACTGCTTGAATCAGGGGTTCATTTCGGACATCAGACACGTCGCTGGAACCCGAAGATGGCACCCTACATCTACACATCGAGAAACGGTATCCACATCATCGATTTGCAAAAGACGGTCGGCTACATCGAAGACGCCTACAACAAATTCCTCGAAATCGGTCAAAACGGTGGAAAAGTGCTTTTCGTCGGAACGAAGAAGCAAGCGATCGACTCCGTCGAGGAAGAAGCGAAACGCGCCGAACAGTTCTATGTGACGAAACGTTGGCTCGGCGGCACCTTGACGAACTTCAAGACCATCCGCAAGAGCATCCGCAGACTCCATCAGATCAGACAGATGGAAAAAGACGGAACGTTCGAGCGTCTACCGAAGAAGGAAGTCATCGGCCTACGCAAGGAACTCGCCCGACTCGAATCGTTCCTCGGTGGCATCCAGGAGATGCGCACATTGCCCGACGCCGTCTTCGTCGTCGACCCGCGCAAGGACCGCAACGCGATTCTCGAAGCGCGCAAACTCAAGATTCCCGTCT
>SLPE01000014.1 GCA_007132145.1 Candidatus Izemoplasma sp. | reverse complement strand
GCGCCGCTCTCACCGGGCAATCTCCTGTCTTTACAAGGCGCCGCTGTCATTTTCAATTTGAGCGCGTCCAACGAGTATTTGGGGAAAGTGCCTCGCCGCCGGCGCATTGTCATCGAACAATCCCGCCGCAACATCGGCGCCTATGTCTTCTGCGGCGCCGGCGCTTGCGAATCGACGAGCGAAACCGTTTATAATGCGCCGATGCTCATCGCACAAAACGGCGTCCTGCTCGCAGAGCGGGAATCGTTTTCGTTGAACACCTCCATGTTGCTCGGCGATATCGATTTGCAAAGCATCGCCTATGTCCGTAGACAGTCCTCTTCCTATCGCGATTCTTTGCACAAGTTCGCGATGACGACACGGACCGTCTCGTTTACTTTGCCCGAACACGACACGTATGCGTTCGCCGCCCTTCCGGATCCCACGCCTTTCCTCCCGAAAAGGGACGAAGAAGACATGTTTTCAAGGATTTCCGCGATTCAGGAGACCGGTCTCGCCAGACGGATGCGACACATCGGTTCGAAAACGGCCATCGTCGGTGTCAGCGGCGGGCTCGATTCGACCCTCGCGTTGTTCGTCGCCGTTCGCGCCGCCGATGCACTCGGCATGAAACGTCGTGACGTCATCGGTGTGACGTTGCCGGCCTCGGTGACGGGCGAAGCCTCCTTGGGACGTGCGCGACGTCTCGTTGAAGCTCTCGGAGCGCGTTTGGTCGAAGCCGACATCGGCGATCATGTCGATGACCATCTCGATTTGATCGGTCATGACAAGAAACGTGGCGATACGACCTATGAAAACGTCCAGGCCAGATTGCGGACGAACATCTTGATGAACATCGCCAACATGGAACGAGGTCTCGTCGTCGGAACCGGAGACATGAGCGAGCTGGCGCTCGGTTGGTGCACTTACAACGCCGATCAGATGAGCATGTACGGCGTCAACGCAGGTCTGCCGAAAACCCTTGTACGCTTCATGGTCGAAAAGTATGCGAAAATACGCTTCACTGAAGCGGTCGTCGATGTCGCCAACGCCGTCCTTGCCGCACCGATAAGCCCCGAACTGCTCGAAAACCAGGTGACCGAAGATACATTGGGATCGTTTGAAGTCAACGATTTCATACTCGCCCGTGTACTTAGAGACGGCGACGACGCCACTCGTGTCGCTTGGCTGATATCCGTCGTCTTCGGCCTCGATGACAAGACGGCACACACATACACACGACGCTTCTTCGAGCGTTTCATGAACAGTCAGTTCAAACGCCAGACCCTACCGGATTGCCCGAAAGTCCTAGACATTTCGGTCTCTCCGCGCGGAAACTTGAAGTTGCCGAGCGATATCGACAACATGAATCGTTGAAGGATGATCGCCATGTCCGAAAAAGTCATCGTCGGGATGAGTGGCGGCGTCGATTCCAGCGTCGCCGCGCTTCTGCTGAAACGTCAAGGTTACGATGTCAGCGGACTCTTCATGCGGAACTGGGATTCCTCGGCCAACCGCGATATTCTCGGGAATCCCGATATCGGAGAAGACATCTGTCCTCAAGAAAGGGATTACCAGGACGCCCAAGCCGTTTGCGAGCTGCTCGACATACCGCTCCATCGAGCGGATTTCAGTGAAGAATACTGGCGGGACGTGTTCACGTACTTTCTTCGTGAGTACGAAGCCGGTCGGACTCCGAATCCCGACATTCTTTGCAACAAGCACATCAAGTTCGACGTCTTCATCAAACACGCCTCACGCTACGGATACGACCGTATCGCGATGGGGCACTACGCCCGCCTCGACCAAGGACCGCCCTTGCGTCTTCTAAGGGGCCTCGATGAAGAGAAGGACCAGACGTATTTCCTGTCTCAACTCGATCATGGACAACTGAAGGATGTCCTTTTCCCGATCGGTGAGTTGCCTAAGCAATCGGTGAGGAAACTCGCCCTCGAGGCGGGGTTTCCGACCGCGGACAAAAAGGATTCGACCGGCATCTGTTTCATCGGAGAACGTGATTTCCGAGGCTTTTTGCAAAACTACCTTCCGGCCCGAAGCGGTGACATCGTCGCCGATGACGGTAAGAAGATCGGTACACACCTCGGATTGATGCACTACACCATCGGTCAACGAAAAGGCCTCGCCATCGGCGGACTCAAGGCATACGGCAACGACCCGTGGTTCGTCATCGGCAAGGATTTGAAGACGAATACACTTACGGTCGGCCAAGGTTACCATCATGAAGGTTTGTACGCGACGGCCTGTACAGTCATAGAGGTCAATACGATATCACCCACGACCTCCTTGTCCTCACGTCGTTGCAGTGCCAAGGTCCGTTATCGTCAAAAAGATGTAGACGTGTACGTCGAAGAGAACGCATCGGGCGTGCGTGTCGAGTTCGCAAAGCCGGTCCGCGCGGTCACCCCGGGACAAGCTTGTGTTTTCTACGACGGCGAAATGTGTTTAGGTGGCGGGTTCATCGATGCCGTCTATCGCGACGGCAAAAGACTGCCTTATTGATCATGAAGGGAAGACGGACATGAAAAGAGGCATCGTGCTATCGGGCGGTGGTGCCCGGGGCGCCTATCAGATCGGGGTCGCCAAAGCGCTCACCGAAGCGGGATTGTTCGACGGCATCGACGCCTACGCCGGTGCGAGTGTCGGCAGCCTCAACGCGGTGCTTCTCGCTTCGGGTGAATTGGAAAGAGCCGAAAGACTCTGGCTCGACGTCGATAGGGACACGCTTTTCAAAGAAGAGAGGAGTTTCATCGCGAAACTGTTTTCAGAGGGGAAGAATCTCGTATACAACGGGTATTACGACACCGCTAACTTGCGGCGTATGCTCGATGAAAACATCGATTTGAAACGATTCGCAGACAAACAAGTCTATATTGCGGTCAGTCATGTAGGCACGAAGGATTGCTCGTTGTTGCAACTGCTTACGCTGAACGTCCGCAATCTGTTCGACAAACAAGGATTGATCCGTTATCGATTGTTGCAAGAACATGGTGAAGAGGACATCAAGAAGATCCTGATGGCTTCTTGTGCCATTCCGGTCGTATTCAGACCCGTCGTCATCGGCGAGGAGACGTACTACGATGGTGGCGTCTTGAACAACGCACCGTATCAACCCTTGATCGAGGCCGGATGCAAAGAGATCTTCCTCATCGACCTGTTTCGGATGAAACTTCACCGTCCACGTCTCCCCGACGATGTGACGTTGCACATCATCAAACCGTCGAAGGGATTGCGTGGCATCATGGATTTTTCAGCCGAGAAGATCAGACGTCGTTTTGAACTGGGGTATGAGGACGGTCGGTCGTTCACGAAGACGTATGCACCATCTGGAGACGCTTAAGCGTCTTTTTTTTATGCTCGGAAGAAAAAGAGACCACGCATGCGTATCCATGGAGTGGAGGTGTGTCATGAAAAGACTTTTGACGTTTTGTCTGATTGCATTGGTGGTTCTCTTGTCTCAAAGAAGTGTCGACGCAGGCGAATACTTGACCTATCAGGAAATCAACACGCGTGCAGGCGTCATGTTGTTGAGAGAGTACAGTCGTAGCGATTACAACACGTTTTATGAACGCGTCAGTCGGCGCCGCTTTTGGGGTTGGCGGACATTCACCGTCTTCAAGAACGAACCCGTGACGTTCCAAAAAGACACGTTGTTCGTCATTTCCAACGATGGACAGACGCCGATCACACAAAGCTTCACATTCAGAACGAGCGAACAGGAGCACGCGCAAATCAGTTCGAGCGGCAACATCGGCATCAGCGCGAGCGGCAATGTCCGAGGATTCCAACTGGGTCTCGACTCGCAAATCGAGCGGATCGTGACGAGGAGTCATCAACGGACGATTGAAGAAGAAGTGGAAATCAACATTTCAATCGATCCGCAAACGACGCTACAAGTCGAGATCTACGGAGAAGGTCTGTTGTCCAACGGTGTGGCGAAATACTATCGTTTCTGGATGAACCGCAGGACCGGCGGTTGGGAAGTCTTCGTCGTGACGACGGAGTACCTTTCGATTGTCAAAGCTCCGCTCGCTAATCCACGATGAGAGTTTGGCTGAGCGCGGTCGCCTTCTTGGCGACCGCAGGGGCGCTCTTATTGTGCTTTCTCCTGATTCGCGAACCTTGGGACCGTTATACGGTCGTTTCAACGCGTCTCAACCATACGTACTTGCATACGCATGACGAACAGACATTCGTCATCGATGTCTTGACGTCGCCGGAAGAGACGCATCATTTCGCCGTTTCAGCGATCGTAGCGGTCGAAATTCGCTGTCCGCACGGAGAAACGCGTTTCCCGCTACGTCTTGTCGACGTCGAGCACGGTGGCCACGTCGTTTTCAATCATGAAGCGTATGTGAGCCGGCGCATCCGCTTGCAACCGCGCGTCATACTCGAAAACCATCGTCACCTCATCGACGAGGCGATGTTGCGTATCGAGTACCACGACCATCCTCCGCTCGAGATCGATATCGGCGCTTTCGGATACGCGTTCCATGATAAGGACAACACGCATCTGTTCGTCCATGCCATCTACAATGTCCATGGCGTATTGCGAGACATTCCGACGAGTACCGGTGTCATCATCGGCATCAAGAACACATCCGATGTCCGACTCTCCATTGAAAATGTCGTTTTGAACGCCGCGGGCGTCGTCGTCGATTTCGCGAACGTCAGACGGTATGAAGGGCCTTTGCATGCACACTTGTGCATCGAAGACGTTCTCGATGAACGGTTTGAGATCGTCGGGATACCGGAAAATGACGCAACACCCTTCGACCTCGATGTCGGAGACGATGTCTTTTTGATCGTGCCTTTCAAGTATATCGACGAACACCAGTTGCTGCACCGCTATCCCTTGCTCATAGAATACGTGCCGGAAGGGGACGGCGTACACATTCACAGCGAAGACGACGTCCCCTATATCCGGACCGGTCTTTATCATGTCGGAGGCTCGCATCATGTCATCATCCACCCGGATTGAGATCGTCGGCTTCCGCAAGCGGTTCAAAGATGTCGAAGTCCGGATCGACACGCTCACGCTCGATGCTTCCTTGAATGTCTTGCTCGGTGCGAACGGCAGCGGCAAGACGACCCTTCTCAAAGCGGTGGCCGGGTTGCTGAAACATGAAGGGGTCATCAGCTTTGAAGGGACGAGCATATATGCCGAAGAACGTTGTGTTCTCCCCGGGGAGATGAAGACCGTCGATTTCCTTTCGGCACTTCGTTCGCTCGAGCATACTGACCCCGACCGGCTAAAGCGGCTGCTCGCGCATTTCGACTGCGAGCGACTGTTGGACAGACGACTCGATGCATTGTCCAAGGGCATGCGGCAAAAGATCAATCTGATCGTCACGCTCATGGTCGAGCGCGATGTCTATTTGCTCGACGAACCGTTGAGCGGCCTCGACAAGACGGGACGTTCGCAGTTGACGGCCTGGTTGACGACGGCGGCTGAGACATTCGTGTGTGCGACGCATCTCGAATCGTCCTTCACGGATGTAAAACACAAGAGGGTGCGTTTGTGAAAGCGCTGTTGCATTTACACGGCGTTTATCTCTTGCATAGGAAGACCCGCGTCCTATTGACGATCCATTTCGTCGTTTCTGCAGGAGTTCTCTTATATTTGACACGTTTTTTCGACGAACGGGAAGCGCGTATCTCGATCAGAGCGATGTACACGTCGAACTACGTGTTCGACGGTTTTCATAGCATACAGTTCTTTTCGCTCGTTCTCATTCTCTATCTCGCACTCGCCCTTTTTCACGATTGCCCCTATGACGTCATGTGTGTACAACGGACGACGAAGACGAAACTACTTTTGAGCAAATGGCTTACGATGGTCATTGTCGGGATACTCCATTCGAGTCTTCTGATGTTGTTTTTCACGATTTTCGGCATGACGGCGGGATTCCGTTTCAAAGAACTGACTTCATGGACGTACATCGTCCCGTTGTGGATGATGATCATGCACTACGGGAGTCTTTCGATGCTCGTCCTCGTCATGTTCCGCCATGTCTTTTCCGTCTTTTTCATCCTTGCCGGCGCGCTCACGGCACGCGTGCTCGTCGATGTCGGTGTCGCCATCGAGAACCTCGGGGTTTTCGCTTTGTGTCTCAATGCCGTCTTCGCCAATGTCCACATTCTTGAAAACGGCTCCACTACGATGCTTTTCAACATCCGTACCTTCATGATTCTCATCGTGTCGATGATGGTCGCAACCGTCATCGTCCACGCCGAAAAGGACATGTGAGCAGCGCTTTTTTCTAACCTTTTCATCCCGCACGTGTTGTGATATAATTACACCATGATTGAAACCGACAACGGATACTCGGAACCGGAGGAAGCGCATGTGCGGGGTAGTCGGATACATCGGTAAAGGAAACGCCAAGAAGGTCATTTTGAACGGCCTCAAGAACATGGAGTATCGCGGATACGATTCCGCCGGCATCGGGCTATACAATGTCGTGAGCGGTCGATACGAGCACACCAAGTGCATCGGCGACGTCTCGAGTCTTGAAAAACGACTCGACGACTCGACGTCGCATTGCGGAATCGGCCACACCCGTTGGGCTACGCACGGGCGTCCGACGCTGAGCAACGCACATCCCCACATCTCGAAGGCGGGGCGTTTTATGATGGTTCACAACGGTGTCATCGAAAACCACCGTCGATTGAAGCAGACGTATTTGACGGATTTCACGTTGACGAGTGAGACGGACAGTGAAGTCATCGTTCAGTTGATTGAACAGTTTTCCGCCACCGAAGATGCCGAGCAAGCGATCGTGAAAACCTTGTCCCTCATCGAAGGGTCTTACGCCATCTTGATTGTGGACCAGGAAACGCCGAACCGGATCTATGCCCTCAAGAACAAGAGCCCGCTCTTGATTGGGCGCAAGGACGAAGACATCATCCTCGCTTCCGACCTTCTTGCGATGACCGAAGTCGCACAACGCTTCGCCGTACTCGAAGACGGAACCTTCGCGGTCATCGACACGGACGGCATCCGCGTCTACGACCGTGCACACAACGCCGTGACGCTCGAGTACGAAGCGGTCGATGTCGAAAATTGGGATGCCTCGCTCGGTCAAGAACCCCATTACATGCTCAAGGAAATCAAGGAACAGCCTCTCGTTATCCGTCGTCAACTCGACAAATACGCTCCTGAAACGACGTTGGACTTACCCGTCGATGTCATCCGCATGTTGCGAGGTGCGGACCGCATTCATTTGTTAGGTGCGGGGACGAGCATGCATGCGGGTCTCATCGCCAAAGGGTTTTTCGAAAATCTCTGCGGCATCCCGACTGAAGTCCATATCGCGAGCGAGTTCGCCTACCATCCGCCGGTCATCTCGGAAAAGGCCGTGTTCATTTTGATTTCGCAAAGCGGTGAGACCGCCGATCTACGGGCATGTCTCAAAGCGTTGCCGCGTAATGAGAATCGCATTTTGACGATTACGAACGTCAAGACCTCCACGCTCGCCCGCGAAGGGGACACCGTGCTCGACATCCTCGCCGGGCCGGAAGTGTCTGTCGCATCGACGAAAGCCTATACCGCTCAAATCTCCATGCTCGCATTGCTTGCAGCCGCGGTGAGCGGACGCTTCGACGCTTATCGCGAGTTGT
>SLPE01000099.1 GCA_007132145.1 Candidatus Izemoplasma sp. | reverse complement strand
CCCGTATCCAAGAGAATCCGGTCGATGGTCCGAATCGAAGGTCTCGGTTTCTTCAAAGCCTCAAAAGTCGCCGCTTTGACCTTGTCGAAAGGGTACATGTCCTCTTCAAGCCATTTCGCGACCGTCTCGAGATCGAGGCGTGACAAAGGTTGTTGCAAGGTCGCCTCGAGAAACTCCACCCAGTCTGCGGTCTCGGTCTTCATCACTTCTTTGCGCGCCTGGTTCGCGGTCTCGACGACTTTCAAGAGGAACATGTCGATGTCGAAGGTTTCCTGATCCTTGCCTTGTGCGTTTTCGACGAGTTTGATGCGGAGATAGCCTTTGTTCATCAATCCGTTGAGAATGTCGGCCGTCTCTTCTGAAGTTTTCGAGAGTCGTTTGCAAAACGTCTCGGGTTTGATGATGCCCCGTTTCTCTTCGAGGAGCTCGTTGAGTTTGATCAAAGCGATCGCTTCGTCTTCATTCAGTCCGAAACGATAGTAGTACTCCAAAACGAGCGCTTTGTAGTCGATGATCCTTTTCTCGATCAAGGATTTGAGCAGTCGCTGCATGATTCAGTCGCCTCCCTCGATTTGCGTTTTCGCGAGTTTGTCCAAGGCGGTTCTCGCAGCCGATTGTTCCGCTTCTTTTTTACTCGGACCCTCGCCTTCGCCAAGGATGATGCCGTCCATGTAGACGCGCGATGTGAAATGCTTGCGGTGGGACGGGCCGCTTTCATCGACGATTTTGTACTCCAAAGTCCGTTTATCGGATTGAATCAACTCCTGCAACATCGACTTGTGATCGGTGAAGTTGTCTTGCGTGTCACGTTCGACCAAGGGGATGACGACTTTGTCCGCAACGGCATAGACACCGTCAAGTCCGGCGTCGAGAAAGACGGCGCCGAGGAAGGCTTCGAAGGCGTCGGCGAGCAACGCGGGGCGGATGCGCCCGCCCGTCTTTTCTTCGCCGTGGCCGAGTTTGACATATTTGCTCAGATGGCAGGCTTTCGCGTATTCGTGCAATGCCGCTTCGCACACGTGTTTGGCGCGCGTCTTCGTCAAGATTCCTTCGTGGTCGGCGACCCGCGTCCGATAGAGATGGTCGGCGACGACGAGGTCGATGACGGCATCACCGATGAACTCGAGCCGTTCGTTGGAGACGGTGCCGTGTTCGTTGGCGTAGGAAGAGTGCGTCAATGCGGTTTCGAGCAATCCGGGGTCCTTGAAGCGGATGCCGAAAAAACGTTCGAGATCATGCACGCTTTTATACCCCCTCTTCAAAGACGCGGCCGACTTTTCCGATCACGTCTTGGCGGACGATGTCGGCCGCTTGACGGATGCCGTTGTAGAACCCGTACGCCTTCGACGCGCCTTGCGCTTTGATGACGACGCCGCGCAACCCGTAGATCATCGCCCCGCCGATGGCTTCGGCGGAAAGCCGGGCGCGGAAGCGTTTCAAGTTTCCGATCGACAACACGAGTCCGAGTTTGCCGACGACGCCTCTGCTCAGTTCTTGTTTCAACACCTTCCCCAATCCTTTCGCAGTGCCTTCGAGCGTCTTCATGACAATGTTTGCGGTGAAGCCGTCACTGATCAGGATTTTACACGGGGGATCGAGCACTTCTTTCGGTTCGACGTTCCCGATGAAGTCGAGATGGGCGTCTTCCGACATCAGGCGGTGAACTTCGATGTCGAGGTCTCTCCCTTTCCCTTCTTCGGTTCCGATATTGAGGAGGCCGACACGGGGATGGTCGACCCGCATGACTTCTTTGGCGTAGATGGTGGCGAATTGTGCTTGTTGTACCATGTGTTCGGGGCGTATTTCAAGATTGGCCCCGCAATCGAGAAGGATCGTACCCGTTTTGTCGACGCTCGGGATGATAGGGGCGATGGCTGTCCGCTTCATCCCCTTCATCCGACCGACGAGGATATGGGCGCCTGCGATCAGGGCTTGCGTCGCGCCACTTGAGACGATCGCGTCGGCTTCGCCGCTGCGGACACTGGAAAGCGCCATCGCCATCGAACTCTTCCGATTGCGACGAATCGCACCAATCGGATCTTTCTCCGACATCGGAATCGTCCCTTCGGAGGGAGTGATGCGGATACGGGTCGGGTCTTTCAAAAGCGCGCGGAGCGTCTTCTCGTCCCCGAACAAGTTGATTTCGATGTCCTTGATGCGGGAAACGGCCATCATCGCGCCTTCGACTTGTTCTTTCGGGGCGTAATCGCCACCCATGGCATCTACGGATATTCTAATCATCTCGACACCTCTACTTTCCATTTCAGTTCCATTATTATACCATACATCGGCACAACGTAGCACGATTCATGCCGAAAGGGTCTTCTTCACAAGCGCGAACAACCGTTCATGTTCCCCGTGGTCGTGATGCGCCTTCAGCAATGCCGCCGCGTCGTCGCGTGCACTCGATAGCAATGCGTAGTCTTCTTTCAACGAGGCGTGTTCAAACTGTGGAAATCCACTTTGCAAAACACCGAAAAGGTCACCGAATCCGCGTTGTTCGAGGTCGTACTCGCTGACGAGGAATCCGTCGTCGACCGTTTCTAGGACTTTCAACCGCTTTGCAGCGGCGCTTTCTTGTGGATGGACGAGATAACACAGGCCTTCCTGCCCTTCACGGGCGATGCGCCCACGTAACTGATGAAGTTGAGCGTAACCGAAACGGTCGGCGTGGTAGACGACCATCAATGTCGCTTTGGGGATGTGCATGCCCACTTCGATGAGCGACGTCGTCGCGAGAATTTGCAAATCGCCGTCATGGAAATCCTTCAGTGTCCTAGTTTTTTCATCCGCATCCAGCCGCCCGTGCAGCGACCCGACCGCAGCATCCGGGAACCGCTTTCGTAAAGCGTCCACGACGGTTCGGATACCGGGCATCCGGACGGCTTCACTGTCCTCGATGACGGGGACGACAACGAAGACCCGTTCGTCTTTTTGCAACGTCTTGCGAATCGCCGAGCGGATTTCCTCTTTCGCAGCTGCGGTGACGACCCGGGTACGGACGTTCCGCGCGCCACGTGGACGTTCGGTCAACGTAGAGACGTCCATGTCTCCAAAGAGGGTCATCGCCAACGTCCTCGGAATCGGCGTCGCGCTCAAATAGAGCGTATCCGGATGATGTCCCTTTCGTTTCAACGCCTCGCGCTGTCTGACGCCGAAGCGGTGTTGTTCATCGGCGACGACAAGCCCCAGCCGGGCGAAATCGATGTCTTTTCCGAAAAGGACGTGCGTCCCGATGAGCATGTCGATGTCTCCCCTCCGTAACGCAAGGGCGATGGCCTTGCGCTCCCCTTTCGGCGTGGAAGCGCTCAACAACGAAATGCGGACGTTCGATGCCTCGGCATACGCCTTCAGACTGCGGTAATGTTGCGCGGCGAGGATCTCGGTCGGTGCCATGAACGCGCACTGATAGCCGGCGCTCACGGCAGCGAGCATCGCGATGAAAGCGACGATGGTCTTTCCGCTACCGGTATCGCCTTGCAACAACCTGCGCATGGCCCGGGGGGCTTTCAACTCCGCGAGAATCTCCCCGACGGCTTTCATTTGCGAAGCCCCCAATGCGAACGGCAGTGTGGAGATGAACGTTTTGAGGATGGCGTTATCGTATCGTTTCGCTTCTCCTTCAGTGTTTTTGCGCATCTCCTTTTGCCATTGGACTCTCAATTGATGCAGCAACAGTTCCTGGTATTTCAAACGTTTCAAAGCGGCCGAGAGCGCGGTGGCGTCGTGCGGACGGTGCAATGTCTCGTAGAAGTCGACGACGCCCGGCAAAGCCCTTTCCAGACGCAGAGCTTCGGGAAGGATTTCTTTCTCTTCGGCCTCGGCGAGACATTCGAGCGCGATGTGTTGATAACGTTTGTCGCTGATGCCGGAAATGTTGTAGACCGGATCGATTCCTTCACGAAAGTTTTTCGCGCTCTTGACGTCCAAACAGATCAACGTGTCGCCTCGCTCGCGTTTTCCGTAGACGACGATGGGCTCGCCCTTGTTCAACTGTGTCCGTAAATATGGTCGATTGAACGTCTTGACGATGTGTTTTCGATGATTGATGGTGACAGGAATGGAGACAATGACGAGACGTTCCCGAACCTTATGGAGTTGGACGTCGCCCGTGACGACAGCTTCGACATAGCGGTTCGTTTCGGTATCGAGCGTTTCGGCCTTCGACAAAAAGCGCGCCTCGTATCGGCGCGGAATGCGGCGCACCGCATCATGAAGCGAGCACACGCCCACTTCGGACAGTTTCTTCGCCGTCGCTTTCCCGACGCCTTTAATCCGTTGCAATGCGTTCACGTCATCACCGTTTAACAGTTTTCTAGTCGCATGAGCGTCTCATGTCCATTATAGCACCGAATCCTCGCTCACGGAGGTGCGATTAAAAAAAACAGACACCCGGGTGTCTGTTCAGGAACTGTCATTCGACGGCAATCAAGTAACTGTAAATCGGTTGTTGTCCGTCGATCGTTTCGAGTTCGAGCGCCGAATGCGTCTTTTGGATATGTTCGGTCAATCGGGCGACTTCATCCTTTTCGACGTCCTTGCCGTACATGATCGTGATGATTTCACTTTCCTCGGCCACCATTTGGTCGATGAGGGCTTTGACCGTTGCGAACCGTTCTTCTTCGGATACGACGATGTCGCCGTCCTTGATGCCGAGGAAGTCTCCCTTGGCAATCTTCATGCCGTTGACGGATGTCTTGCGAACGGCATAGGTGACTTCGCCCGATGTCACGTTCTCGATTAACGATTCCATCTCTTCCACAGCGGCTTCCACGTCTTGGCTGGCATCGAACATAGTCAAGGAAGCATACCCCTGCGCAATCGTTTTCGCAGGTATGACGATGACATTCTTGTCCTCAATCGATTTAGAAGCTTGTTGAGCGCTCAAGAACACGTTTTTATTGTTAGGAATGATCAAGATGTTTTCGGCGTTCACTTGCTTGACGGCATCTATGAAATCTTGGGTGGAAGGGTTCATTGTCTGCCCCCCGTCAATGACGTAACTGACACCCATTTCACGGAACATCGTCTTCAAGCCTTTTCCGTTGACGACCGTGATGATGCCGTACTTCTTCTTGGTGTCGAGACGGAATGCGCTTCCGTGGTCATGGCCACACGTATCCTCACCAGAGCCGTTCACTTTCGAATGCAGCAACGTCTCGGTGTGTTGCATGGTCATGTTCTCGATCTTCAAGTTCGCGATCTCGCCGTATTGTTGGCCGATGTTGAGTGCGTCGCCGGGCTTCTCTGTATGAATGTGGACTTTGCAGATTTCTTCGTCTGCAACGACGACGACCGAGTCGCCTAAACGGCTCAGTTGCTTGACGAAGCGGTCCTTGTTGAACTTTTCGGGATCTTCGAGTTGGACGATGAACTCGGTGCAATATCCGAAATCGACGTCTTCATCCTCTTGTTTGAGTGTCTTGACGGGTTTGGGCTTCTTTTGCTTTTCTTCTTCGTAGACCTCACCCTTCAGTGCCGCGACCATGCCTTCGACGATCACGACCATTCCGACACCGCCGCTATCGACGACACCGCTCTCCTTGAGTACGGGAAGCAGGTCGGGTGTCCGTTTCAACGATGCCCGCGCTTCTTCGAGATAGATTTCCATGACCTCGAGGATCCTCGAATCGGCTTTCGCCACTTCGAGGGCTTTTTCGGCCGCTTCTCGGGCCACGGTGAGAATGGTCCCTTCCACGGGGTTGATGACGGCACCGTATGCCTGTTCGACACCGAGACGCATCCCTTCGACCCAGTGAACCGCGTTCGCAGTGACAAGATCCTTGAAAGATTTCGCGAAACCGCTGAACAGTTGCGACAAAATGACGCCGGAGTTTCCTCGGGCGCCCATCAGCAAACCGCGTGACAGCGCTTTGCCCACTCGTTCCACAGATTCGTCTTTCAAACTCTCAATCGATTGTATTCCCGAGTTCATCGTGGAGTACATGTTGCTGCCGGTGTCTCCGTCGGGAACCGGGAAGACGTTGAGATCATTTATCATTTGACTGTTGTTCTTCAGATTGATCGCGCCGTTTTTCAAAGTTAAAATCAATGTATTTCCATCCATCTTCACTGGACTCATATTCGATTCCTCCGATAAAGAAACAAAGAATAATCAGGGGGTGTTGACCATAGGACGATTATATGTTTTGCCATGGTGGCGGTTTAGGCGGTGAGGATTGTTTTACATTCAAACTAATTGATGCTATATTATATCACATGATGAACGGTATTTCAAGATGGCTGTCTCTACAATGGATTGTGCGATAATGAGAAATAAATCCTTGATTATTTTTCGCATTGTGATATAATTTCATAAGTGGTGAAGCAAGTCGTTCATCCTAGGAGGTCCATCATGGCTAAGCAATGTTACGTGACAGGAAAAAAAGTGCTTTCGGGCAACAGTCGTTCACATTCGTTGACGGCGACGAGACGCAAATGGAAAGCGAATTTGCAAAAAATCAAAATCATTGAAGACGGCGAAGTCAAAACCGTCCATGTCTCTGCACGCGCACTCAAGAAAAACAATTTGAAACGCGCTTGAGAAAGACCGACTGTAAACGACACGACACCCCCGCTGAATGCGGGGGTGTTTTTTTTCAATCCTCTTTTGACATGATGACGAGCAATCGGCCTGCAATGAACGCGACGCGCCCCGAACCTTCGTTGGAAATGCAACGTCCGTCGTATCGATGCAAATCGTAGTTTTCAAGAGGATACTTGAAACCCGACAGTGTCAGTCCCTTCACGTCATCCAAAGCGAAAAGCGATACGTACGTATACGGATTGTGAAGGGTGTGTTCTCCCGGAGAGACCGCGAAGACGATCGTGTTGTCGTCGCGGATGCTCACACGCTCATCCCGCAAAAGCATCAAGTTGCCGATGGTGTGGTCCAAGCGACGGGTGAGCCCGCCATAGATGACGATGCGCTCGGGATCGTATTTCAACGCTTCATCGAAGGCGAGACGGGTGTCGGTGTGGTCCTTTTCGTCGGCGTGTCGGATGAAGCGTCGGGCATTCACGCGAACGGCTTCGGTCTCCGAAGGCGATGTACTGTCGAAATCGCCGATGGCCACATCCAGGGTCAACCCGCTTTTCACGGCATGGTAGGCCCCTTTGTCCACACCGATCAACACTTCGTCGCGATCGGGTGTATACAGTGTGTCGAGCGCGTAGTCGGAAGGTGCCGTGAAGATCCTGACGATCATCGCAACCTCCGCATCGCTTCTTTTCTGTCATCGGCGGCGAATATGTAGGACCCCGCGACGAGGACGTCCGCCCCACGTTGCGAACATGCGCGACCGGTTTCTTCGTTGATGCCACCGTCGACGACAATGTCGTAGTCGGTTTCGAGTTCGCGTTTCAAACGGGCGAGTTCCGTGATTTTCTCGAGTGTCTCTTCCATGAACGATTGTCCTCCGAAGCCGGGTTCAACGCTCATCACCAAAACGAGATCGATGTCCTTGAGATACGGTTTCAACACCTCGACCGGCGTCGACGGTTTCAGCGATATGCCGGCCATGACGTTGTGCGCGCGCAGATGCGCAATGAGCGAAGACGGATCGGCGACCGTCTCGACATGAAAAGTGATCTGGTCGCTTCCGGCATCGATGAAGGCATCGACGTACTGCTTCGGATCGGAAATCATCAAATGCGTGTCGAACACTTGTCGACTGTGCGGGCGGATCGATTTGACGACATCGGGT
>SLPE01000178.1 GCA_007132145.1 Candidatus Izemoplasma sp. | reverse complement strand
TTGCGGATTTCAAGATGGGACGCCGTTTTACAGCGTCCCTTTTTTTTCGTACCGCCTTCATGAAAAGTGCGCATGCGGCCCTATGTTTAGAAAGAAAAAAATCGATCAAACATCTTGACAAATGGTAAACAATCGGATAATATACAAGTGTAATAGCACTCAAATACAACGAGTGCTAACAAAAACAATCAGGAGGGATGCTTCATGTTCAAACTCACCCCGTTCAGCACCACACCGAGAAAGCGTGACGACTTCCTCGAGTTCACCGAGATGTTCGACGATTTCTTCCGTGTTTCTCCGTTCAGACGCGGCCGTTACGACAGTTTCAAGCTCGACGTCAGAGACGAAGACAAACACTATCTCATCGAGGCCGACTTGCCCGGTGTCAAGAAAGACGAGTTGAAGGTTTCCTACAACGACCAAGTCTTGACGATCGCGATTGAGCGCAAGGAAGAAAAAGAAGCGCAAGAAGAGAACTACTTGCATCGTGAACGTTACGCCTACTCGATGCAACGTTCCATCAACTTGCCCGACGTCGATCCTTCGAAAGTCAAGGCTCGCCTTGAAGAAGGTGTCTTGAAAGTCGTCGCTGAAAAATCGGACATCCAAGAACGTAGCACGCTCATCGATGTGGAATGAGGTCAAAGTCTCAGGGCTCGCGCCCTGAGCTTTTTCGATAAAGGAGGTTTCACCATGGAAGACAAGTACACCCAGAACGCCCAGCGAGCCTTGCGTGAAGCGCAAGACGCTGCGACGCGGATGAAACATCAGAACATCACGCCCGAACACTTGCATCTCGGGCTCTTGAATGTGGAAGAAACGCTCGTTACCGAAGTGTTGAAGACTTTGAACGTCGATACGATGTCGCTTTCGAACGCACTCGTCGCCCACTTGGAATCTCTGCCGACGCTCGAAGGCGGGGAGACGTTGTATTTGAACCGTACCGCCAACGAAGCGTTGCTCAAGGCAAAAGATGTCGCGAAGCGGTTCAAGGACGATTACGTCAGTGTCGAACACCTCTATTTGGGATTGCTCGCGACGAAAGGGACGAAAAACACCGAACTGTTCAAGCGTTACGGATTGGAATCCGCCGCGTTCGAAGCGGCGATCAAGGAGCTTCGCAAAGGCAAGAAGGTGACGAGCGACAATCCCGAATCCGCTTACAAGGCGCTTGAGAAATACGGACTCGACCTCGTCAAGGCGGCTCGGGAAGGAAAACTCGACCCGGTCATCGGCCGTGATGAAGAAATTCGACGTGTCGTGCGGATTCTGTCCCGGCGGACGAAGAACAATCCCGTCTTGATCGGCGAACCGGGGGTGGGGAAGACGGCGATCGCCGAAGGTCTCGCCTTGCGCATCCTCGCCGGCGATGTGCCCGAAGGTCTCAAGGACAAGACGATTTTCGCCCTCGACATGGGCGCGCTCATCGCCGGCGCGAAATACCGCGGCGAATTCGAAGAACGGCTCAAGGCGGTCCTTTCCGAAGTCGTCGAGTCCGAGGGTCGCATCCTCATGTTCATCGATGAACTGCATCTCATCGTCGGTGCCGGCAAGACTGAAGGCGCGATGGATGCGGGGAATCTTCTCAAGCCGATGCTCGCCCGCGGCGAGTTGCATTGCATCGGCGCGACGACGCTCGACGAATACCGGAAGCACATCGAGAAGGACGCGGCGCTCGAACGCAGGTTCCAGCCGGTCCTCGTCGAGCAGCCGAGTGTCGAAGACACGATTTCAATCTTGAGGGGCATCAAGGAGAAGTTCGAAATCCATCACGGTGTGCGAATCAGCGACCAAGCGCTCATCGCCTGCGCGAAACTGTCGCACAAATACATCAGCGACCGCTTCCTTCCGGACAAGGCCATCGATTTGATGGACGAAGCGGCCGCCTTGATTCGGACGGAAATCGATTCGATGCCGGCCGAACTCGACGAGTTGAACCGTAAGCGCCTGCAACTCGAGATTGAACGGACGAGTCTCGCCAAAGAGAAGGACAAAGCTTCCAAAGAACGTCTCGAAACCCTCGATCAAGAGATATCGGAAATCAAAGCGCGTAACGACGCGTTGATGCTCAAATGGGAAAACGAAAAGAAAGCGCTCAGCGATATCAAGACTTTGAAACAGGATATCGAGCGGATCAACCGGGACATCGAGGAGGCGGGACGCGCATACGATCTCGAGCGGCTCGCGAAGCTCAAACACGGCGCTTTGCCGCAAGCCGAACAACGTTTGGAAGAAGCGCGGAAGAAAGACCGCAGTTCGAGTCTGATCAAAGAAGAAGTGACAGAAGAGGAAATCGCCTCGATCGTTTCGAAATGGACAGGCATTCCCGTAAGCAGACTCGTTGAAAGTGAACGTGAGAAACTGCTTCGACTCGAAGAAAAACTCCATGAACGCGTCATTGGTCAGCATGAAGCGGTCAAGAGTGTTTCTGAAGCCGTGTTGCGCGCACGCGCGCTCATCAAGGACCCCAGCCGCCCGATCGGTTCGTTCATCTTTCTCGGGCCGACGGGTGTGGGCAAGACCGAACTCGCGAAAACGCTTGCGCTCAATCTTTTCGACAGCGTAGAGCAGATTGTACGCATCGACATGAGCGAATACCAGGAGCGCCACACCGTCGCCCGCTTGATCGGCGCACCTCCGGGATATGTCGGCTACGAAGAAGGCGGACAACTGACCGAAGCCGTCCGTCGCAAACCCTACAGCGTCGTGTTGTTCGATGAAATCGAGAAGGCCCATCCCGAGGTCTTCAACGTGCTCTTGCAAGTCCTTGACGACGGCCGACTCACCGATGCGAAAGGACGGACCGTCAACTTCAAGAACACGGTCATCATCATGACGTCGAATCTGGGGAGCGACTTGTTGCTGGAGGGTGTTCGCCAAGATGGTGTCTTGCACGAAGACGTGGAAAAGCGCGTCTTGCAAAAATTGCACAACGCGTTCAAACCCGAATTCCTCAATCGGATCGACGACATCATCTTGTTCAAACCGCTCACCGAGGAGGAACTGTTCAAGATCATCGACCTTCAGATCGTGGAATTGAACAAGAAACTCGTGGAAGAAGGTCTTGAAGCGATTTTCACCGACGAAGCGAAACGCCATATCCTCAAACGCGCCTACGAACCGCAATACGGAGCCAGACCGCTCAAACGCTACATGACCAAACATGTCGAGACAAGTATCAGTCGCGCGTTGATTGAAGGAAGCACTTCAAGCGGGAAGACGCTTACCGTCGACGAAAAGGACGGCCGGCTTTCCATCGAATGAACAAGAACACGACATTGGCTGTGGAATCGACATCTTCAAAGATGCCGGATTCACAGCCTTTTTTTGCTCAACGGAGAGATGACGGAGTTGCTAGGCCGAAGTGCATCATCATCCAAGACCGACATGGCAAATCCGGAATCATCCGCAAAGCGGTTCGTTCATAGTTGTAGAAAGAAAGTGAAGAGGACATAGGTCCGCTTCTTGTCGATGAAAGGAAAAGGTGTTGCTCGGCGGACACTTTTTTTGTATGATGTAAGGGTGAGAAACCAAGGGGTGTGACAATGCCTATTTCGTTGGGAAGGTTGTTCTTGATATTCTTGAAAGTCGGCGCTTTCACTTTCGGGGGCGGTTACGCGATGATTCCCGTCTTTGAACGCGAACTCGTGAAACGGTTCAAATTGATCGCGCCCGAAGATTTTTACGACACACTCGTCGTGTGCCAATCGTTGCCCGGACCGATTGCGGTCAATTTCGCCGTATTCACGGGATTGAGACTCAGGGGCAAACGCGGTGCGTTGATCAGCCTTCTCGGTGTTGTCCTGCCATCATTCATATTCATCTTGTTGATTTCGGTGTTCTTGTTCCGCTATATCGACGTTCCGATTGTCGAAGCGATGTTCAAGGGCATCCGCTTGAGTGTCGTCGCTTTGATTTTCTTCGCAGGCGCGAAACTGTTCATGAGTCATCGCTCCCTTGAGGGATTGTGCATCGCCGTGATGGCGTTCGCACTCGTATTCACGTTTTCCCTTCATCCTGTCTGGGTCGTCCTCATGGCCGGCGCATACGGAATCTTGTCGCGACGCGCGAAGGGGGGAGAAGCGCCATGATTTTCCTGGATCTGTTCTTGGCCTTTCTTCTCATCGGACTCGTCGCGTTCGGTGGAGGTTATGCGGTGTTGCCGCTCCTTGAGCGTATGATTGTCCTCGACAGGGGCTGGATCGCCATGGAGCGCTTTGTCGACATGATCGCCATCAGTCAGATTACGCCCGGGCCGATCGCGATCAACGGCGCGACGTTCATCGGCTATCAACTCATCAGCCGTGAATGGGGTGTCGCGTTAGGCATTCTCGGCGCGGCTACGAGTACGATCGGTGTCGTCTTCGGACCGGCGCTGCTCATCTTCGTCGTATCGCGTTTCTATACGAGATTCAAGGACTCGCCCGTTGTCAAAGCCGTTTTCAGGGTTTTGAGACCGGCCCTTGTGGGATTGATCATGGCGAGCGTGGCCAGTGTGGCGAGCAGCGCCGTGTTCGATGTACCCGGTGTCTTGATCGTCTTGTTGGCGCTGCTTGCGCTATGGCGTTTGAAGTGGCATCCTCTTCTCGTCATCGGGGCTTGTGCCCTTTTGGGTCTTGTGGTTTACATGTGAAGAAAATGGTGTATACTATCTAGTGCACCTTATGTTCACGCGGAGGTTCTCGATATGGTCCTTTCCGTTCTGAAACGTTTCCTGCACATCCTCAAACACATCTTCTTCGGGACATACGCCCGAGGTTTCTTTACGAGTTACCTGTTGGCGATTCTCATCGGGGCTGCGTTTTTGAAACTGCCTGTCAGTTTACAAAGCGGTGTGAGTCTAGCGTGGACCGACGCCTTGTTCACGGCGGCGAGTGCGCTTAGTGTCACCGGCCTTTCGACGATTGTCATCAAAGACGTGTTCACGACGTTCGGATTGTTCGTGATGCTTTTCATCATCCAGTTCGGCGGCATCGGATTGATCATGATGGTCGCGTTGTTCTGGCTCGTCGCCCGTCGCAAGATCGGTTTCAAGCAGCGCAACATGATCGTGACCGATCAAAATCAGCTGTCAAGACAAGGCATCGTCCGTTTCATCCGCAACGTCTTGATCATGATCTTCACCATTGAGGTCATCGCTTTCCTGATTATCTCGAACTACTTGTATCTCGCAGGATATTTCGCTTATCCCGAAGCGCTCATGCAAGGGGTGTTCTTGACGATTTCGCTGTTCACCAACGCCGGATTCGACATTGCGCCCGGTGCGGACAGCTTCCAGATGTTCGCGAGCGATTACGTCATGCAATTCATCGGGATGTCACTCATCTTCCTCGGCGGCGTCGGCTTCTGGGTGTTGGCGGAAGTCCGTGAATTCATCGCGGCGAAAATCCATCGTGAAAAGTTCAAGTTCAGCTTGTTCGTGCGGATGATCATTTCCTTGCACGTGTTCTTCTGGATCTTCGGTGCGATTGTCATCGCTCTTTTCGAGTGGAACGGCTTTTTGGCGGACAAAGGGGCGACGCAATCGGTCTTTTACTCGCTATTCATGAGTCTGACGACGCGCAACGCCGGATTCTCGACGATGGACATCAACGATTTCAGCGCGACGACGCGGCTGTTCTTGATGGTCTTGATGTTCGTCGGGGCGAGTCCGAACAGCGTCGGCGGCGGTGTGCGCACGACGACGGTGTTGATCGTGTTGATGTCGATGAAGGCCTTCATGTTCGGCCGCGAACACGTCGTGACGCGCGGACGGATGATCAAGGAAGAAACGGTCAAGAAATCGTTCGTGGCCGTGATTGCAGGGGTATTCGTCATCGGAACCGGTTTGTTCATCTTAAGCTTGAGCGAGGTGCAACCGTTGCCCCATATCGCCTTTGAAGTGACGAGCGCTTTCGGAACGACAGGGCTTTCGACGGGGGTGACCCCGAACTTGTCGGTACTCGGAAAAATGACGCTCGTGATGATCATGTTCATCGGTCGTCTGGGCATTTTGGCGTTGTTGTTGATGTTCAGGCCGCAGCGCCAAAGCGTGCGTGCCGCGACGTATCCGGAAATCGACGTGATCGTCGGATGATTGACGCTACGAAGCCGCGTGATGACGCGGCTTTTTATGTGCTATAATGAAGACGGAACGCTTGATGAAGGAGAGAGACGATGAACCCGGTCACAATCGTCGGTGCCGGCCTCGCCGGCTGTGAAGCGGCGTATCAACTCGCGAAGAGAAACATACCGGTCCGACTTTACGAGATGCGGCCGAAAAAGATGACGCCAGCCCACAAGAGCGGGTATTTCGCCGAACTCGTCTGTTCGAATTCCTTACGGGGGGACACGTTGATGCAAGGTGTCGGCGTCCTCAAGGCAGAAATGCGGTTGTGGTCGAGTCTCATCATCGACTGCGCGGCTTTGCATCGCGTTCCTGCGGGGCATGCGCTCGCCGTCGACCGCGAAGGGTTCGCCGCGGAAGTGCATCGACGCATCCGCGAACACCCGCTCATCGAAATCGTCGAAGACGAAGTGAAGCGATTGCCGGAAGCGCCGGCGATCATCGCCAGCGGCCCGCTCACGAGCGAAGCGTTGCTTGAAGCGCTCCGCGGTGTCATCGGAGAGGAAACGCTACATTTCTTCGATGCCGCAAGCCCGGTGATTCGAGCGGACAGCGTCGATACGGACGTATGCTATTGGAAATCCCGCTACGACAAAGGGACGGCCGATTATCTCAATTGTCCGATGGATGAAGTGACATACAAGGCCTTTTACGAAGCGTTGTCAAGGGCGCCGAAAACACCGCTGAAAGACTTCGAATACAACGTTTTTGAACGGTGCATGCCGATCGAAGAGATGGCACGACGAGGGGAGAAGACGTTGTTGTTCGGACCGATGAAACCCGTCGGCCTCGAACAAGGTGACGGTAAGCGTCCGCATGCTGTCGTGCAGTTGCGTCAAGACGACGCCCGCTCGAGTCTTTTCAACTTGGTCGGATTCCAGACGCGGTTGACACAAGCGGCGCAAAAGGCCATCGTCCGCATGATTCCGGGGTTGGAAAAGGCGGTTATCGTCCGCTACGGCGCGATGCACAAGAACACCTATGTCAACGCGCCGATGCTGCTGGATGAAACCTATGCGTTCAAAACGAGACCGGATTGTCACATCGCCGGACAGCTTGCGGGGGTCGAAGGGTATGTCGAAAGCGCTTCGAGCGGGCTGGTGGCCGCAATTTCGCTTTATCGGTCATTGACGGGAAAAAGCCAACGTGCGTTTCCCAAAGAAACGATGATGGGCGCCTTGAGCGACTATGTCGCGACGACATCCAAACGGGGCTTCCAGCCGATGAACGCGAATTTCGGGCTCTTACCCGAGCCGGATGTCAAACTGAAAAAACGCGAGCGAAAACCGTATTTAGCGGAACGCGCGCTTTCGACGATGAAAACGTTCAGGGAGACTGTCGATGACAGATCGTGAATGGATCGTCCTTTTCGAAGATTATTGTCGCAACGCACTTCGTTACTCGGAACACACGATTTCAGCCTATCACAACGACTTGAAGGCTTTTTCGACGTTCTTGAAACGGGAAGCGTTCGGCGGGTTTCTCGATGTGTCGCCACGGATTGCGAAGTTTTACGCCGCACACCTCTCGGAAACGCACAAGGCACGAAGCGTTGCTCGCAAGATTAGCGCGTTGAAGACTTTTTTCAGGTTTCTGAACGAACAGGATTCGATGGAAGCGAACCCCTTT
>SLPE01000065.1 GCA_007132145.1 Candidatus Izemoplasma sp. | reverse complement strand
TGATCGATATCGATCAACTCGACGTCCATCCGCAGTTCCTTGGTGGTGATCTGCGCTTCTACCGTTGCGCTGCGGAGACCGGCGCCATCGCCTAAATCATAGGTGTAGACGACCTTGACGGTATGGACCGTGTTCATCGGCAAATCGCCGAAACTGAACGACGTCGTGTCGCTCACGAGGTCGATGAGGACATCGTCGCGATAGAGCTCGACCGTATGCGCGCTCAAGACGGCATCCTCGTCTACGATGGTCAAGTGTCCGTCGATACGGGTGAACTCGGATTGAAGATCGACATTGAACATCGGTTGTTGTCGGGCATGGGTGGTGAAACTCGTATCCGCGAAGACGAAGGTCTCTTCGATGGTTTCGTCGCCATGGACTTGTATCGCGGTCGCTTGCAATGTGATCGCGTATGACGTGTCCGTGGAATATTCCGTGATGTGAACCGTCGACGCTTCCGGGTCCAACACAATCGTCGTTTCGCCGAAGACGAGGACGAGGCCGTCGGCGATGATCGTGTTGTCGGCATCGGCGACTTCATAAGTCACCCGGATGCCGTCCGCATCCTCGACGATGTCAAGGATCGCGCCTACGGGGGCCAACGGACTGAGGGCCGTCTTCACCCGGCTCGCCAGGAAATGGTCACCCCGGATACCTTTGCCGTCGCGCAAATCGTAATCCGCTTTCAAGGTGACCGTATAGGAAACATCGCTTTCGACGACGAGTCCGGTGAACGTATACGTTCCCGAAGAATTCGGTAAGACAATCGTATCGATCAGGACGCTATCGGCATACAGTCTCGCCGTGAACGTTCCTGCGCGCAACGTCGCGTTCGGGTTGCTCAGCGACGTCGTGAAAGACACCGACGTCTGCGACAAGGCGATCGAGCCGAGGGTCGCAGACGGTCGTAAATTGCGCAAGGTCGTGAACGTTTGCTCGAAAACCGGTCTCGGTTGCAAACCTTGGCCGTCGCCAAGGTCCATGTCGGCGATGATCCTTATCAAGTACGAGTCATCGGACAACAAGTCGATGATTTCGACCGTCGTCTGCGTTTCTTTGATGGGAATGGTCCGCAACAACGCCATCGTATCCTCACGATAGACCTCGACACGGACATCGTGCAAGGCGACGCCGTCGATTTCACGACCGCCTTGCATGACGATGAGTGCAGAGTGCCGTCCGACGGACTGCACCGACGCATCCATCCTCGGTAAGGCGAGCGGCGGCGTCACGAAAGGTGTTTCACGGAGCACGACATCCTCCCGCACGCCGACTGCGTCATTCAAATCGTACGTCGCCCGCACTTCGATGACGTAAGTGGTGTTGTTGAGGAGGCCGTCGACGACGAGATTGCTCAAACTGTTCGGGTCGAGGTCGTCAAAACGTTTTACGACGTTGCCGTCTAGCAAGACATCGACGACCACGTGGTCCCAGAGGATGACTGCGAAAGGGTCGGTTATCGAAACGGTGAAATTCACAACGCTCCTCTGAATCGAGTTCAACGTCACATTCGCACTCGGCGTGGTTTTCGCCTGGGTCGAAAGGTCGTCCTTTTCAAGCAAGACGGCCGATTCGACGACACCCTCCCCTTCTTGCAAATCATAATCGACATACACGACGAGGCGGTACACTTGATCACTCAACAGACCGTCGAAGGTCAGTGAATTGAGTTGGCCCAATTGCAAGGCACGCTCATCAATGACGTCTCCTTCACGATACAAGACGGCTTTCGCACGATCGCTCAGGACGACATCATCGGCGTCGAAAATACGGATGACCATGCTCAAGCGATCGATCGTGCTCGTCACATTCGTCAAAGTCGCAGTAGGGACGGCTTTGCGGACATAAACCATGAAACGGTTGTCGTTTTCGATATCGACAAGTGAATCTCTCGAATGCTGAAGGCGTTCGAGACGATATTCGGTTTCACCTAAAACATGCGGATGCACATGTAAAACGACCCGTTGTGAAGTCGTTCCTTCTTCGAAACGGTTGGTACGGTAGGTTTCACCGTTGAGCGTCACTGAATTGATCGTCAAGTTGTCGGGGTTGTCGATGGAGATTTCTATGACGACTTTCTCCCCCTTGTCGACGACGACGGGTTCGAGCCGACCGTTCATGACCGGCGACCTCCCGTTGATGAGCAAATGCGTGAATGTCGGCGGTGTCGGCTCATCGACATCGTCCGGCTCGCAAGATACCAGGGCAATGGCCAGGGCCACCACCATCCATAACGCTATCACCTTTTTCATGATCGCACTCCATCCCGGCTTGTGACGTTTCGAATTGTCTTAATATAATATTTTATCACACATATACACATACGACAATTTAACATTGCAAAAAATCCCAAATATCATTGTAAAAAATCCTAAATATCATAAAAAAAACCAAATCTCTGTATCATGATTCGTTTTCGGTGTGCAATCCACGTAGGCAGATGGTCGAACCGCGGTAGGAAGAAGCGACACGCTGAAGTGATAGACACTCAGTGACGCCGAAAAGTGTCCCGAAAGCGCATGTCACGATTCTCTCTTTCGTCTCAACATGGCCCGGTCCGCTTCTTTCATCAGCTGTTTGACGGTAGCGTCCTTGCTCGTCACTTCAGCAACGCCATAGGCGAAATCGACGTCATGTTTGTGTAATAGCCGATGCTTTTGCACCGCTTCCTTGAGATCACGCATGACGGCAAAGGCGCCTTGGGCATCCGTGTCCTTCAAGATGACCAAGAATTCGTCGCCGCCGATGCGACCGATCCTATCGGGTTTTCGTAGCCGTTTTTGAAGGAGGGAAGCGAGCGCTTTGATGATGTCGTCACCGACATCGTGTCCGTGCGTGTCGTTGATGTGTTTCAACTTGTTGATGTCGAGCATGACGACCGTGAACGGTTCGGTCTTCTCGCGATGCGCAAAGCATGCTTGTTCCAACTGTTCCAAAATGCTTCTACGATTGGGGATGCCGGTCAGCGGATCGGTCGACGCCAAGGTCTTGTACTGGTCGATCAACACCAGATTGTGCAAATCCGTTTCGATCGAGGACTTGAAGAGCTTAAGCAACGCTTGATGCCTGTCGCTGAAGGTCCGACGCTTGGAATCGAGCACACAAATGGTTCCGAATGCTTCTCCGTCCGGCCAATTGATCGGTAACCCATAGTAGTTGATCATGTTGAGTTTGACATCGGGATTGTCTTTCCATTTGACGGTATTCAGTGCATTCTCGATATGCAGTGGTTTGTTTTCGGCGACGACGGTTTCACAGTAGAGGCCGTGACCCAAGGTGTCTTTGCCATACCTTTCGTAGGGATTGGCTTCGTTACCGCTCTTGACGAAGACTTCCATGTGTTTTTCGGTGATGCGCATCAACAACCCCGCGGGGACTTCGAGAATGTCCGCGGTCGCATCCAGGATGCCTTGCCACTTAGAAACGACTTCTTTCGTGATCTGCGGCTTCGTCTTGGCCGTAATCCTTACGCGCTTGAACGTTTCGTGTTCTCGTATGTAGACTTCTGTCATGATCATGTCTTCTCTCCTTGCCCTGCGAAATCGTTTCATGATTGTTTCCAAAAAAACACGTGTTCTTCAGTTGCTGAACGGGAGAAGCTTGATACAGGTTTCCCGATGCCGTGTTCCTCAGTCGCCGTTCTCGAATGTCTTTTCGGGATGGACGTCACGGAGGAACACCTCGATGATTTCAGCGTCGAACTGTTTCCCCGCATGCGCTTGCAGTTCCGCAAGCGCTTCGGATTCCGAGAGCGCTTTTCGATAGGGTCGATCCGATGTCATCGCCTCGTAGGCATCGGCGACCGCAATGATCCGCGAAAACAAGGGGATTTCATGCCCCGATACACCATTGGGATAGCCGTTGCCGTCGATGCGTTCATGGTGACTCATGGCGTATTCGGCGATGCCTGAATAACGATCGGCCGCGCGCAGTATCTGATAACCGTACATCGTGTGTTCCTTCATCTTGACCCATTCCGCATTCGTCAATTTGCCCGGTTTCTTCAACAGTGTATCGGGAACGGAGATTTTCCCGATATCATGATACAGTCCGGCTTTCTCGAGTTCGGCGAGGTCGTTCTTCCTCAAGCCCAACGCCTCGCCGATGGCTTTGCAGATCTTGCTGACGCGTTCGGCATGGACTTTCTCTTCCTCATGTTTGCCTTGCAACGTTTGCAAGATCGAAAGGATCGTGTCGTTACGGGTGCTCTTACCGAAGAGCACTTTGTTCTTGTGCATGTTGTTTTCGGCGTTGATAAGGGTCGTGCGGATACGGGTCTTGCCGGTTTGCTTGATATCGTAGCCGATGGCCAACGACAACGTGATGTCATGGACCGATTTTAAAGCGATTTCCTTCTCGATGCGCGTCACCCGTTCGTCCATGCCGCCTACATGCGTATTCGGGCATACGATGGTGAACTCGTCACCGCCGATCCTGGCGATGAAATCGTCGCGACGCTTAGTTTTTTTCAAGACTTTGGCGGTCATCTTCAAGGCAATGTTCCCGGCGTCGTAACCGTAGGCGTCGTTGATGACCTTCAAACCGTTCAAGTCCATGATGATGATGCCCAACGGATAGTGTCTGTCATGGTCGTAGCGAGCAAGCATCTCCTGGTAGTAACGTCGGTTGGGAATGCCGGTCAAATAGTCGTGCCTGCTGATGTGGAGGATTTCGTCTTCTTTGCGTTTTCGGTCCGTGACGTCGGAAACCGTTGAAACATAAAGGTTCGCGTCCGGAAGAGGGATGTTTTGCGCGTTGATGTAGCGCACCGGTTTCCCTTCTTTCTTGACGGGGACGTCTTCCCATCGCATACGCTCGGGGTCGCCGCTTGCGACATCCGACAATACTCTGTCCCTGATGGTTTTTTGAAAAGCCTTATCCTCATAGACGGCATTCCAGAAGTTGTCTTCTTTTAGTAGACTTTCTTTGCTCACATCGTAGATTTTGAAGAAGTTGTCGTTCATGTACGTGAAGTTGACTTGCGGGTCTACAGAATTGACGGCGATGCCGATCGGCAAATTGTCCAAAATGGCTTCCAATCTGTCTTTGGTCGCCTGTAATTCCTTCTGGACGCTTCGTTTATCCGTGATGTCTTCAATCGTCGCATAGACTTCGTAAGGTTCTTCATCACCGCTACTGAACAAGGGTATAGCGATGATGTTCAGCCACACATATCGGTCTTCCTCCGGATGGTAGACGCCCCTGACGAGGGGTCCGACTTGCCGCTTGGTTCTGAGGGCGACCATCGCCGGATGGTCTTCACCTGCGACTGCACGACCTTCTTCATCGATCATTTTCCATCTTGAATCCCTCGATGTGAGCCCTTGCATCTGATCCAATGTCAGTCCGAGAATGCGTTCGGCCGCCGGATTGCACGAGGTGATGACCCCTTCCCTGTCTTGGAAGATGACGCCTTGATTCATCGTGTTGTGCAATAGGAGGAAGCGCTCTTGTGCTTCCCTCAACTCGGTGATGTCTTGAACGACCCCGGTCGAGTGAAGCGCTCGACCTTTCGCATCGAACGTCGTTTTGCCCCGTTCGACAATCCGTTTGATACGCGCATCTTCCATAAGCAGACGATATTCCATTTTAACGTTTCGTTTCCTTGCTCGCGCGTCTTCCCAAGTTCGCTTGACGGCGTTTCGGTCTTCAGGATGGATTTTCGATAGGAACGCCTCTTGAGAGACTTCGAACGTTTCACGGTCCACTTCGAGGATGTCGAAAAAGGTGTTAGAACAATGCCATGCTTGGTTGGTGTGGTCGAAATCCCATCGACCCAACTTCGCGATTGCATGGGCTTCTCTCAAATCCGATTCGCTTTTCTTGATCGTTTGTTCCGCTTTTTCCCGTTCGGTGATGTCGACTGCGAACGCCAGCATGCATTCCTTGTCGCCGTATGCCACTTTACCTGTGCGAATCTCAACGGGATAGACACTGCCGTCCTTACGCCGGTGTTCAACTTTGATCGTGACGGATTTCCCGACTGGCCACTGTCGCCATTGCGCCAAGATGCCCTCGGCTGGCTGATTGATGTCTGAAATGGCGGGATGTAGGTCAAGGACATTCAAATTCGACAATTCATCTTTCGAATAGCCCGTCTGATCGAGTGCCGCCTGATTCACTTCCAAGATCCTTCCTTCGAGGTCATGCAAGAAGACGCCGTCCACGGATTGCTCGATCAACGACCGATACTTCTCTTCGGATCGGATGAGTTCTTGTTGCGCTTTCCAACGCTCCGTAACATCTTCGGCCGAGCAGACGACATATTCCACACGGCCGGTTTCGTCGATCTTTGGCGTTTTGGTGATGGCGAGGCGTCTTCGTTCTCCTTGGCGGTTCGTGACCCACTCCTGGCTGTGAAGCTTCTCTTTTTTCGTGAAGACTTCACGGTTACCCGAAATGCAGCGCTCGATTTCTTCTTCGGGTCCGCGACGCGCACGAAGGCTCATATCCTTGACCCTTTCCGCATCGATGTCGAAAAAATCGGCAGCGGCCTTGTTCATCACCCCGTAAGTCTTCTCGTCTTTCAAGTACCAGACGAGCGTTTCGGTATTGTCGAGGAGGAGACGTTGTTCTTCTTCTTTTTCTCGTAGCGCCTGTTCCGCCTTTTTACGGTCCGTGACGTCACGGACCCATTCCGTCACGAATTCGACGGCGCCACCCTCCCCCTTGATGGGAATCATCCGCAAATCCACCCAGGTTCCGTCGGGAAGCGCCACTTCCCCTGCGAATCCTTCTCCCGTTTCGAATACACTTTTCACGCGACATTCGGGGCAGATGTCGTCAAAGCCACGGTAGGTCTTGTAACACTTGGTGTTCAACAGTCTTTTTTCTGCGGACACCGCCCCGAAGCCGTTCCAGTTGCTGTAGACGATGTTCAGTTCGGCATCATGGATGGATATCAAGTCCGGTATCAAATCGAACAACGCTTTGAACAATGTTTCGTCCAGTCGGCTCAGTTTTTCTAAAACCATCTTGCTCCCCCCTACATGAGAATTCGTTTGACATGCACCCTATCGTGAACGACACACAAAAGCAAATAGGATTTCATCGTAGGCGTTCTCACAATGCTTTTCTTGCTTTTATTATAACTTAACAATCTCATATTACAATTGTAACCCTGAAAATCGTGTTGACCGGTATGGCAATGATGATGGGTGTTTTGTGGACGCAAGCGGCGGATGGCGGCTTGACCGAGGATGTTTTCACAATCCATACCCCCTTGTATGAAATCCATGGTCGAACATGAACGATGAAAAATCGCTTATTTTCGATAAATTGTAGAAGCGTTTGATATAATGGAGTCACTAGGAAAGGATGAAACCGATGCCGATTGAACATCTCACGACGCACAATCTTTCGGATACACACGCCTTTTTCAACGACATGATCCAAGACACCATCTATCAGCCGCTCGATGCTGAAGCATTTCAGCGGGCGTTCTTGAAGTCGCGTGATGACGTCGACATCGTCACTTACGTATTGGAAGGCCCCCATGCGATCGAAGGCTTCATCAGCGGGACCGTCGTAAAGAGGGAAAAAGCCTACATCACCTTCGTGCTCGTCGACCGGAATATGAGGAGACGAAAAAAGGGACAAGCGTTGCTGCGTCGGTTTGAAGACACTGTGAAACATACGTATCCGGATGTCAATGAAATCGACCTCATATTTTTCAATCCGGTTCTTTTGCCATGGACGGTCCCCCATACAGATGGCCATGATCATCCGGGTGCGCCCGGTGTGGATACGTGCTCTGGCGCCTACCCGTTTTTTCAGGCGTGCGGGTATCGGACCTTTGTGACT
>SLPE01000042.1 GCA_007132145.1 Candidatus Izemoplasma sp. | reverse complement strand
TCGAGGACGCCTTGAAGACGGCGAACATGACGCCCGCCGACATCGAGCTGGTCGCCGTGACCGAAGGGCCGGGGCTGATCGGCAGTCTGCTTTCGGGCATCAATGCGGCGAAGGCGTTCGCTTACGCACACGACATTCCCTTCATCGGCGTCCATCATATCGCTTCGCACATCTACGCCAACGCCATCGTCGGGGAGATGCGTTTTCCGCTCGTCTGTCTCGTCGTCAGCGGAGGACACACGGAACTCGTGCTGATGCGCGGACACAACACCTTTGAAAAACTCGGTGAGACGCTGGACGACGCCGTCGGCGAAGCGTATGACAAAGTCGCTCGGGTGCTCGGTCTCGGTTATCCCGGCGGCCCGAGAATCGATACGCTCGCTCAAAAGGGGACCCCTCGCTATCCGATGCCGAAAATCGATACCGGAGACAGTTATGATTTCAGTTACAGCGGTCTCAAGAGCCATGTGATCAATACGCTTTCCCGGATGAAAAGAAGAAACGAGCCGCTCGATGTCGCCGACATGTGCGCGAGTTTCCAAAAGGCTGCGGTCGCACATCTGGTCGACAAGAGCCGCAAAGCGTTCGATGAAACGGACGCCGTGCAGTTCGCGCTCGCCGGCGGCGTCGCCGCGAACAGTCGACTGAGAAAAGAGATATCGAAGGCCTTTACGGATACGGACGTATTGATGCCACCGATGTCGTATTGTACCGACAATGCCGCGATGGTCGGCATCGCGGCGTATTACCGTTTTTCGCAGGATTGTAGCGTCGCCGCCTACGATTTGAACGGGCAATCGCGCCTACGACTGAAGTGAGGCATACGAAACAGCATGACATCGTGCTGTTTTTTCTTTTCATGATGGAGTATAATATGTCTATCCGAAATGCATAGAAAGGGTGTCTACGATGAAAAAACTCCTCTTGATCCTGTTTCTCTTGATTTTCGTCATGCCGATCGTACTCGTCGGACTGGTCATCGCCTTGATCAGCGACCGGGGCGCGATCAACGACGTGCCCGTACATCTTTACGTCGAAGACAGCGATGCGATGGCGATGCTTTATGAATCCCTCGATGATGCGATTACCGCGATGCGTGCCGAGGACGACGCCGATTTCGAACTCGACATCACCGAAGACATGGTCAACACGTTGATCTTCAACGCCATCCGCGGCATCGGGGATGAAGAAGGGGTCAATCCGGCTTACACGGGACCCGTCGACGGCTGTGCACCGGAAGCGTGTTATGTGACGAGCGAAGCCGTTGAAGTCGGCGACTCGACTTTGCATTTGCGCGTCACCGGCATCTGGATGACGTTCGAAGACGACCGTTTCAGCGGAAACGTCGGCTTCGAGATGCAATGGAACGAAGGCTTCACATACCGGACGACCGTCCGGGTCAGGATGTCGTTCGTCGACGACGCCGAAAGTTACACATTGCAGTTCGATAGGCTACGGCTCGGACATCTGCCGTTTCCGAGATGGTTGCTTTCGCCGATTGCGGGTGCCGTCGCGAGCGAGGCAGGGGACGAATTGGAAGATGAAGTGCCCGGCATCGATTTAGACATCGGAAACTTGAAGCTGACCATCGATAAGAGGGAATTGACGGACGCTTTGGTCGAAGACGAAGAAGAACAGGCCATTTTACAGGTGTTTCTCGACGTCTTCTTCGACCCCGAGTATGAAATCGTCAGATTCCGTCTTCTCGATGAAGTGTTCCGCTTCACGGCCCGACTTTCTTTGATTCGTAATCCGGAGGAGACGGACGTTCCCGATTATCTCAAGGATTTCGACTATGAGACTTTCGAACCGGAAAAACAACTGAGGACGATTTTCGAGCAGGCCATCTTCAACATGGCGTTTCGGGACGACCCCGGCGACCCTGCGAGCATCACCATCCCGGAGCGGACCTTGAACAGGATCCTGTTCAAATCGTTCGACGGATTCAAGGAGATGAGCTTCGAACAGACCTATGAAAGGGACGGTGTCGAAGAAACGCTACGCATCGGACTGGTCGGGATGTGGTTCGAGTTCCATGTGAGCGGTGCCGGCGCGACGGAAGAACGTTACATGGAGATCAAGGCGCTGTTCGACATCGCCGGCGTCAAGTCGATGTTGTCGATTCGCGCGGACGAAGTCGAGGATTTGACGTTCGACCTCGTCGAAATCGCGTTGGGTAAGGACGCGGATCCCGAAAAGGCGTACATATCGATTACCGACCTCGACGCTTTCAAGGACATGTTGAAATCGCTCGACGACTTCCCGTTCGGCTACATCGACGAAGAAGGTCGTATCGTACTCAGCACCGACACGCTGACCGACCTCATGGAAGAGACGTCTGCGGACATCCGGGTCGATGCCGTGTATTTCGTTCAAGGCGGTATCCGCATCGACATCGTCGCTCCCGAATACCAAGACATTCTCGACGCGTTCAGCCAGGCGGTCAAAGACGTCTTCGGCGACGCGGCCGTCGTCGATGCGCTCGACGATTGGTTGGTGGACCATCCTGAGCATTCGGACGTCTACGACGCGGCGAAAGGCATCCATGACAAACTGGACGGCGGGGACAACCCCGATGCGGAAGACGTGGCGGCATTGGTCGAAGCCTACGGAGACCTTCCGCCCGAAGCACAACAGTCGTTCTTCGACGTCTTCTCCGACTTGATCGATCCCGCTATCTTCGAAGATTTCGACGGCGTCTTCGGAGATTGAGAATCGTGACGTACCCGAGGATGCGACCTCCGTGTCGCATCCTTTTTGTTTGACGAATACGATCACAACGGGTTGCCGCTTTCATTTTGCGGCATTGTCATATATAATGGATGATGACGAAACGGAGGGGGTCACATGGAAAACAAGCATTTCATCCGGACCATCATCGAAAACGACTTGAAAAGCGGAAAACACGAACGACCGATTACGCGTTTTCCGCCGGAACCCAACGGGTTCTTGCATCTCGGTCACGCGCGGGCGATTATCATGAATCACAACCTCGCGAAGGATTACCGGGGCACGTTCAATCTCCGTTTCGACGATACCAATCCTCTGACAGAGGACGCACTGTTCGTCGAAGGCATGAAAGAGGACATCGCCTGGTTGGGTTGTCATTGGGACAACCTCTTCTTCGCCAGCGACTATTTCGAAGAGATGTACGAACGCGCGATGGTGCTCGTCAAAAAGGGAAAAGCCTACGTCTGCGACCTCTCGGCAGAAGACATCAAGGCGACGCGCGGCGATTTGACGACACCGGGCACGGATTCGCCTTACCGCGACCGGCGTGTCGAGGAAAACATCCGGCTCTTCGAGGCGATGCGCGCCGGAGCGTTTGAAGACGGCGCATGCGTGCTCCGTGCGAAAATCGACATGGCGAGCCCGAACATGAACATGCGCGATCCCGTCATCTACCGCATTCAACACAGTTCGCACCACAACACGAAGGACGCATGGTGCATCTATCCGATGTACGATTTCGCGCATCCTCTCGAAGATGCGATCGAAGGCATCACGCACTCGCTTTGCACCTTGGAATTCGAGGACCATCGTCCGATATACGATTGGTATGTCGAACATTGCGAAATGCCCAAAGTGCCCAGACAAATCGAATTCGGAAAACTGATCATCGCCCACCAAGTCACCGGAAAGCGTTTCATCCGTCAACTCGTCGAAGCGGGTGTCGTCGACGGGTGGGACGACCCGCGGTTGATCACGTTGAGCGGACTCAGACGACGCGGTGTTCCGCCGGAAGCGATTCATCGCTTCGTCCAAGCCCTCGGTCTACCGAAGACCGAAGGAGAGACCGACGTCGAGATGTTCAACGAATACGTGCGCGATGTCATGCATGCGACGGCTCCGCGGATCCACGCGGTGCTCGACCCGTTGAAAGTCGTCATCACCAATTATGAAGGAGACGTCGAAACGGTGATGAACGCGCCTTTTCACAAAGACGACGAAACCTTCGGCGCACGACCCGTGCATTTCGGCAGAGAGCTCTATATCGAACGTTCAGATTTCTTGCCGGACAAGCCCGACAAACACTGGAAACGTTTGTCACTCGGTCTGGAAGTCCGTTTGATGCACGCCTACTTCATCCGTGCCGAATCGTTCGACACCGATGACCGGGGGCAGGTGGAAACGGTCTATTGCACGTACGACAAGCGTACGAAGTCGGGCTCGGGATTCAAGGAGAGGAAACCGAACGGGACGATTCATTTCCTTGAAGCGACGAGCGCGAAAACGGCGACATTCCATCTTTTCGAAAACCTCGTCGACCCGGACAAGGACGATTCGCTTCCGCTTGAAGCGCGCTTGAATCCGCACTCGAAACAAGCGTTCAGCGGATTCGTCGAAGCCGGTGTACCCTTCGAAGAAGGCGATGCGTTCCAGTTCACCCGCAACGGCTATTTCGCCGTCGATCGCGACGCTTCAGAGGACAGGCCCGTTTTCAACCGTGTCGTCGCCTTGAAATCGTCTTTCAAAGCGCCCGGAAGAAAAAAACGAACATAAGAGTTGCATTTTTTCAAATTTCGTGTATCATGTAACTTGGACTTAAACGCAACAGGCAATTTGTAAGCGGCGGTATCCGAAGATGCACCCGTTCTTATGAGTTCCCTTCGCAGTTTAAGGAAATCAAAAAGAATGGAGGAAACACGCATGACTGGCACAGTAAAATGGTTCAACAACGAAAAGGGATACGGTTTCATCACTACTGATGAAGGCACCGATGTGTTCGCGCATTACTCGCACATCAACCAAGAAGGCTTCAAATCCCTTGAAGAAGGCCAAAAAGTCGAATTCGACGTCGTCGAAGGCGAAAAAGGACTTCAAGCCGAGAACATCTATCCCCTATAAGATGGTCATGAAGGTCGGAAAATCCGGCCTTCTTTTTTTTGCATTTCAAGCGTCGGCCTTCGCTTGCAAATCATCGAGGACACGTCGGGATGTTTTTATACCATTGAATGCTGTTTTTTGGTATAATTGATATAGGTGATTTTCAGATGGACGGACTTTTCAAGGACCTCAACGACGCTCAGAAAGAAGCGGTTGTCTCGACAAAGGGACCGGTGATGGCCATCGCCGGTGCCGGAAGCGGTAAAACACGTGTGCTCACCCGCCGGGTGGCACACTTGATTTTCAATGAGCGGACCCCGCCGGGCGCCGTTTTGGCCATCACCTTCACGAACAAGGCCGCGGACGAGATGAAATCGAGGATTTCGAGCTTGTTGTCGATGCCGACGGGCGGCATGTGGATTTCGACGTTCCATTCGATGTGCGTCCGCATCTTGAGAAGGCATATCGAACGCCTCGGCTATCGCGGAGATTTCCAGATCATCGACGACGACGATGTCACGCAACTGATCAGAATCATCCTCAAGAAGCTCGATGTCGACGTCAAGATGGTCCGTCCGAAGTCGATCAAATACCATATCTTGAAGATGAAGACCGACCCTTCTTGTTCAGACGATGTCGCAGAACCTTTGAAGCGTACCATTGAAGCGGTCTTTCCGCTCTATCAGGCGCATCTGAAAAAGAACAACTTGCTGGACTTCGAAGACCTCCTGGTCTTGACGGTCGCACTCCTGAGATCGGAAGAGGACGTCAGAGCGGCGTACCAAACCCGGTTCAAACATATCCTCGTCGACGAGTTCCAAGATACCAACGACATTCAATACGACCTCGTCCGTCTTCTCGCAGGAAAACGGAGAAACGTCTTCATCGTCGGAGACGAAGACCAGAGCATATACGCCTTCCGCGGTGCGAACATCGGCAATATCCGGCGTTTCGCCCGTGATTTCGACCCCGTGAAGGCGATTAGACTCGAACAGAACTACCGAAGCACGAATCAAATCCTCCGCGCCGCCAACGATGTCATCCGTCACAATAAGGAACGTTTCGAAAAGACGTTGTTCTCGACGCGCCCCGACGGAGAACCGGTACGCTTTTTCAAGGCCTACACCTATCTCGACGAAGCGGATTACGTCGCCGAGACGATTCGTCGACTACGTTACACGTCGACGATCGGATACGACGACATCGCCGTCCTCTACCGTGCGAACAACACGTCGCGCGTCTTCGAAAGGGCGTTGAAACTCCGGAGCATCCCTTACAACATCGTCGGCACCGTCGCCTTTTTCGGTCGTAAGGAAATCAAGGACGTGACCGCATATCTCCGCTTGATCGTCAATCGTCACGACGACACCAGTTTCGGTCGCGTCGTCAACGAACCGCGTCGCGGCATCGGCGCCAAGACGATGGAAACGCTCGCGCTTTACGCCGAACGGAGCGGGCTTTCCTTCTACGACGCCGTCCACGACGCCGGAAATCCCCTGTCCAAAAGCGCGATTCGTAAACTGAAAACGTTCACCGCCATCCTCGCCAGACTGTCCAAACGTCTTGAAGAGGGCGCGTTTTGCGACATCATCGACGCCGTTTTGGAAGAAACAGGTTTCGCGAAGGCTCTGATGGAAGATGTGGAGATGGGGGAAATCCGCTTCGAGAACGTGCTCGAATTGAAGACGTTGTTAAAGGAAAATTCACCGAACAACAACGATACGGACCGGTTCGAACATTTGGCGGTGTTGCTTCAGGACATCGCATTGCGGAGCCGCGATGACGAGTTCACGGACGGAGACGCCGTCACGTTGATGACTTTACACGCCGCGAAAGGACTCGAGTTCTCGACGGTATTCATCGTCGCGCTAGAACAAGGCGTCTTTCCGCTCGAGCGGGCGATCGCATCGCCCGTGGAATTGTCCGAAGAACGCCGTCTGATGTATGTCGGCATGACCCGGGCGAAAGACCGCCTGTTCTTGACGAACGCCAAGGAGCGCGTCCGTTTCGGTGAGCCGATGCGCTTTCCCGACAGCATGTTTCTCAAAGAGATCGGCCACGACCGTCTCGAACGTGAAGGACTCAATCGGCCCGCGTTCGATGAGAAGAAACCGCAAAAGACTGAAAAAGCCCTCCGGCCGCGGACGCATCCGCTCGCGACCGGGGACAAGATCCGGCACAAGGTTTTCGGCGAGGGCGTCGTCGTCTCCGTAGAGGACGACCGATGCCGCATCGCGTTTGCGAAACCGCACGGCATCAAGACGCTTCTCAAAGACCATCCGGCGATCGAAACCGGAAAGGAGACCGGCGATGGACGTCAAACGACGCATTGAAAACTTGCGGCGGCTCATCAACCGCTATGATTACGAATACCATGTCCTCGACGATCCGAGCGTTTCCGATGCACACTACGATGCGCTCATGCAAGAACTCAAAGCCCTCGAGGAAGCCCATCCCGAGTTCAAGGATCCGATGTCGCCGACCATGCGGATCGGCGGTGAAGTCCTCAAAGGATTCGTGAAAGTCACGCATCGCACGCCGATGCTCAGCCTCGCCAACGCTTTCGATGAAAACGACGTCCGCGATTTCGACCGGCGTGTTCGCAAGGTCCATCCCGAAGCGACCTATGTCGTCGAGGTGAAACTCGACGGACTCGCCGCGAGTCTCCGTTACGAAAAAGGGCGTCTTTTAGGCGCGGCGACCCGAGGCGACGGCGTTCGCGGCGAAGACGTGACACACAACGTGAAAACGATCAAGCGCGTCCCTTTGACACTGCGAAAGCCGCTCGACATCGAAGTCCGCGGAGAAATATTCATGACCAAGGCGTCCTTCATCGCGCTCAACGAAAAGCGTTCGGCCGCCGGGGAGAGTCTTTTCAAGAATCCGCGCAACGCCGCAGCCGGCAGTATACGTCAACTCGATAGCGCCGTCGCAGCGGCACGCGCCCTCGACATGATCGCCTATGCGGTGGCGGATGC
>SLPE01000050.1 GCA_007132145.1 Candidatus Izemoplasma sp. | reverse complement strand
AAGGTCGCAGGCCGATGCCAACATCCACCCGCCGTGACAGATCGCCGCGATGGGTTTTTTCTGTTGGTTCATGGCTGTGACTAAATCGACGGTGGCCTTGGTTCGACGCATGTGATCAGGCGAGTACCCACCTGGAATAATCAATGCATCATAGTCATCGGCGGACACGTTTTCTGAGGCGACGGTGCTTTTTGCTTCGACACCGTGTTTGCTTTTGTAGTCGGTGTCAGCCTTGGCGCCAATCAAATCAACGGTGTATCCTTCTTCAAGCAAGCGGATGTAGGGGTAGAAAAGCTCGCTGTCTTCAAACAAATCCGCAACCAAAATGCCAATGCGTTTCATGCGTTTTTCCTCCTTCGAATGATGGAATCGATACAGTTTTATTATATAAGCGGAACGGTAGCGACGCAAAACACGCGCACATTTAATTCAAGAACATGCCCCAACGAACCCTGGCGTGTACTCCATGAAGACCGCCAGGGTCCAACATACCCTTCGCATTCATTGGTCAACCTTTATTGCCTAGATGAATGTGTTTTCCCTGTTTGCAAGAGGCAATGCTTCAGATGCAGGTTCGTTTATCGATGGATTTATCTGGTCATTCGTTTGGAATTTCTCTGAAAAGCACGCTATACTATAAGCAGAAACGGTGAAGCGAAATCCCAAACTAATAAGGAGGCGTACGATGACTTATATCATCGCCAAGGATTTTCCTCACGACATCTTATCAGACGATCGCAACCCTAAAGTAACCCTTTATGTTCCCACCAGCCGCGACATCAACCACAACGACGAAGACAAAATCCGGTTTGGAAATCTCTTGCGCACGATCGAGAAAAAACTCGACAAAGTCACCGACCAAGACACCAAGAAAACCATCGCTGCCAACCTAAACACCCTAAAAGATGACCGCTCGTTATGGAACCAACGACTCGAAGGCTTTTGTATCTTCGCCAACGCAAAGCAAACGGTTATCTATGTCTTACAAAACCCAACACGTGAAATGGCCATCATTGGCCAACGATTCCATCAAAAACCGCTGATTAAAGACCTGCAAGGTCTGGATGAATATCAGGTGCTTGCGCTTGATAGGCAGTCATATGCCCTTTATGAGGGAAACCGAACGGGATTCAGACAAATACAACTGAACGAGGACGAACCAAAAACCATCCAAGACTTTCTTGGTGAGGAGTTTACCGAATCCTACCTTGCTCAAGGCTCCTACGGTGGTGCATCGTCCAGAGCCATGTTCCATGGGCATAAATCCAGAAAAGACGAAGTCGACAAAGACATTGAACGCTACCTCAGGCTCGTCGATCACCACGTCATGAAACAGCATTCAAGCGTATCGAAAAAACCGCTTATTCTCTTCGCGCTCCCCGAATACCACACGCACTTCAGAAAACACAGCAACAACCCATACTTGGTTGATGAGGGCATCAAGCAATCGCCGCGCGACATCAAACTCGATGCGTTGAAGAAGCTTGCTTGGAACATTATCGAACCTCGCTATGAAGCAAGGATAGACAAACTCAAAGAAACCTACCAGCAAGCCTTGCAAAAGGGAAGCGCCGACAACAAAATACACACCGTCGCCAAAGCAGCTGTCACCGGCAGAGTCGATACCGTCCTCATTGAAGCGTTTCGAGAGATTCCCGGTCGCATCGACACCGACAGCGGCCGTTTCATCGAACGCAACAACGCCCTGGAAAACTTCGAAGACGCGCTTGACGATCTCACCGACATCGTCATCAGCAACGGCGGAAAGGTCCACGTGATCCCCGAAGAGAAAATGCCCACCGACACCGGCATCGCCGCCATCTACCGATACTGATCACAATCCCGCCCATTGGCGGGATTTTTTTAGTTCTGAGTACCAAGCGAAGTCACCGATGCGCGCCAAGACGAAAACCACTCAAAAAGACCTTCACACAAGTGCGTGAAGGTCTTTTAGTGTGCCTGGGTTTAACAAAAAGCATGCGGTGTGGATACAACGATGCTCAAGCTTTTAATTTTGCGAAATGCCCCTCGATGACAACGTTATCGATGGACGACAGAAACACACCAAACCGGCTGAACGCGTAGTTTCTGTGATCAAATCCTTTAAACTGCTGCCTGATTTTGGCTTTCAAATTAGGAATGATGAATTGATTGCCGTTTTGTTTCAAGGTATCCAGGATAAAGGCTTCAACCTCTTTAAAATCGGCCGGCTTCGACAGCGTCGCAAACGCCACGCCGTCGACCGTTTTGAGTTTCAATCCGTCGATGATGTCAATCAGGTTGGACAGTTTTTCAAAACCGAATCGTCGGACGTCGAATGAGGGTTCCTTGATGTTGATGATGGAGCCTAGTTCGCTCAGTGAGATTTCATTGTTGTCGCCTTTTTGAAGGATGATGTCTTTAATGAGTTCATACGTTGAGGCCAGATCGGCTTTGGTCACATCGCTTTGGTCTTCGTCAGCCTGAGATTTTATTACCGCCAGCGAGATAAACTTGCTGTAGGCGTTTTTCAAGGCTTTCGGTGTCCCTTCGTCGCCAATCCCAAAAACGTCCATTCCGTTGGCTTTTAACTCTTTGGCTAAGGGCGTGAAATCGGCATCGCTGGAAATAATAAAGTACCGATCGACAATCCCTTGTTTCATGATTTTCATCGCATCGATGACCATTTCAATGTCGCTTGCATTCTTCCCTGATGCCACCTCGAAATGCAACTTCGGTGTGATGCCGTATTTGGTCACAAACGCGCGCCACTTCGGTTTTAGTTTTTTATACTCTTGATAGAGGTTGCTCACAACCACACGGCCGTGGTTGCTGACTTCGTTCATGATGCCGTCCATGTAGTCAACCTTGATGTTCTCCGCATCGATAAGCAGTGCTATTTTAGGTTCTGCCATTTAAATACCTTGTGTCGGGGTGTTATCCGCCACATTTCCTTTCATGTGTTGTGGTTTCGTTGGGTAAAACGGGACGTTATAGACGAGAAAAGGGGGCGCTTGTGACAGCGTCCCCTTTGAGGCTGCTACTTCTTGTCGTCGCCTTTGTACTCGTCGTTGTTGGGGTTCAACTGATCGGCATGGTTGTCGAGGTCAGCGTGATGCGCGTCGTTGTTCGGATTGTTTTGGTTGGCGTAATGATCAAGCTGATCTTGCGTGTGGGTGTCCCCTGAAACTCCACCTCTTTTGCCCATATGCAACATCTCCTTTCTAGGATAAATTGCATGATGATTACCAGCCCACAAGATGTATCGAATGACACATGGCTGTGGAAAGCGTATCCTTCGCGACGTACTGTGCCTGGTTTCACCGGAACCGCGGTTCGGGTGAAGCGAACGACCATCGTTTCGGTCGGGAAGGGTGCGGGGTATCCCGCGACGTTTTATTAACGTCCTCACACGCTTGTGGGTGAGATGATGATAGGTTCGTCGTAACCATTCATGCTGATTTCCTTCTTGCATTATACCACATTAAAGCGCACCGTTGTGATGCATTATCTGTTTCTTCATGATTCATTACGATACCTCTCCAAGAATTGGTATAAAAACACCTTGTGTTCATCATTCGTCTCTATAGCGAACCGCACCTTTCAAAGAAAAAGACCACGCGATGTGACAGGTGGTCTTGAGAATCATATCACTCGTCTAAATCAATGATGTCAGGGAACCACAAATCCTCTTCGCTCAACCCAAGCGCCTCAAGCAGTGCACGCTGCGAGTTAAAACGCACATACCCATTCAACGCTTCTTCGGTGTTCTCATCGTATATGTAGAAATGACTGTTTTCTAAGTCCCACACCCGCATATTGCCAGGAATGTAGGCGTTTCGTTCTTCAAAACGCGCATAAAAATCGGTGACGGAGGACTGGTAAGTCTTTCTAAAAGACACGTTGAAATCGACCCACGATTCCAAATCTTCGTAGATTACAGGAAAGCGCGTGAGATTAAACCACCCAATGTCTTGCCATATCCCTCGAAACTGTGTGAAGTCAATGATGTAAAACAAGCCATTGTGCTCAATGTAATTGAAGCTATGGCCACCTTGATCGTGTGCATAATACCATAAAAAGCCAATGTCGTCGTAGTTATCCTCAAGGATATAGTGCGCAATGTTCGCCAATCCTGCGCATCCTGCGGTGTTTAATGCCAAACCGAGTTCTGCAGATTCAAAGATAAAGAAATCCATGTCGTGTTCGTCGGAGTAATACCAGTTGCTCATCTGGAACGGGTGCATGTCTTGGTTGAAGTTCACCGCCAGCAAGTACGCATACAAATCAAACACGGTGGTAATGGTCTCTTTGAGTACCTCAACGGGTTGGCCGACCAACGCGTGAATTTCATCTTCCGTTAACTGTGGCAAGCCCAAGCCTAAGGGGAAGTACATGCTGAAGAACAAGGGATTAATATCCTCGCGATTGCCAACCAAGCTGTACCTATATTGGTTTGTTAGTGTGTTGTCTGCGGGGTCATCGAAGAACTGGACAACGCGTCTTCTGAGCACGATTTCAAACGTCGTGCTCACCCCGCGATACTCAACCTGCAAAAGGTGCGTTCCTGGTTCTTTAAGCTTATTCAGGTCGTTATCTGCGAGCATCGATGGTTCAATGGATACAACCTCTTGCGATGCATCATCCCACACAACGATGACGCTGACATCGGTCACATCAAAGTCTTCGAGAAAATAAAAATCAGCCAATGCCGTGTCATCAACTTCAATCGACTCAGGCGTCGCGTTCGGTGACCATGCCTCACATGCGCCAAAAACGAATGTAAGCATCATCAGCGCCGCAAACCGTGTTGTTTTCATCATTGTGTCAATCACCTCTAAATCAGTATATCACGAATGGTGGCTGCCTTAATCATGGTTTTACCACAAACACCCTCTTGCTTATGTGTACACGACTATGACCTTATCTATTGACGTGTCGCTATCCCATGTCGTGTGTAGAAACTGCGCCTCACACATCGATACCTTTCATGGTTTCAAGCTAGCTACCTTTTTCAGGCTTTCGCACACTGTATTTCATGATGCTGCGACAGAAATCTTAATATATGCAGCGGATAGTTTACTCGCGGCGGCCTTGCTCCATGGTGAGGCCTGTGTCTAGTTGACGATTTCAAGAACTCATGCTAAAATAACCTTGATTGTAACTCATTACAAACAACACAGACCACTTTCGCGTCTTCTGCCACATGTGCCTTGATTTAATTCGAGGTCTCCTGACTACATCGTGTGTGCCGGGCTTTGCTCGGGACCGATGACTACAGGTGCTGTTGGTGATTCGCGGGTGGTCTTTCTATTTTTTCAACAAAGGATGGATGTAAGAAGGGGAGAGAGTGGATGGATGAAAAGTTAGCAATCTATGACCCGCCAATCGCCACCATCATTGTCTTTGACATGAAAGAAAACATCGCATCGAGCGGCGACTATGGATCCGACTTAGTGTGTAGTGAAAGCATTTTTGATTGAGGGGATGAAGAGGATGAGGAAACGATGTTCGTTTTTAATCGGTATCATCACTGTTTTTGCTGTGTTGATGGTACGTTCGGGAACAGTATCCGGAAACGCCGTCACCTATCAAGTCAGTTTCACGGGATCCTTTTGTGAGGAAAACTTAGCCATCAACTACCAAGATGACCACACATATGGAGACCGCATCAGCTTTGATGCCTCGATTGCAACCTTGGAAGATTACGCCTTTGCATTTTGGATACTCAATGGCCATGTGCGCTATGACCTCCCGGTGGATCACGCATTTATAGTGAACGGGGACATGATTATCGAGGCGGTTTTCAGCAAACACGACGCCTACGCTGTCGTGTTTATGGATGCCAACGGGAGACGCCTGGATTTACAGTATGTTAATCACGGCTTAGATGCGACACCGCCTCTATCGTTACCCGATAAGCCGGGTTATGATGTGGATGCATTGAACCCCTGGAGCGCTTCTTATGAAAACATTACGGCGCACACCGTTGCGATCTTACAGTATGTTCTATCCTCAGAAGCGACATTCACGATCGGTGTCATAAACGGAACCGGAGGTGGGGTGTATGACTACAACGAGGAAGTTCTCGTTGTGGCTTATGAACTTCCTGGGGATGAAGTTTTCAGATATTGGATGGAAGACGGTGAAATCGTTTCTTATCAAACGCATTATCGGTTCACCGCATTGCGAGACCGCAATCTCGAGGCGGTCTTTGGAGAAGCCACAACAATGGTGCCGTTAATCACCTTGAGCCCAGACCTTGGCATCCGCTCCAACCACACGTCGTATGTCGGGCAGTTCAGCTTTCCTGAAACCCATACCTTGATTGAGTATGGCGTGCTGCGTTCGAACACCAACGACACACCCGTTCACGACAGCGTCGACGCGACGCGATACAGAATGCATAAATACCATGGCCCAACCCGGGAGTTTCTTGCGAGTTTTGTGACATCAATGACGTATCAACGTGCCTACCTCATCACCGAAGATGAACACGGCCTTCACTATACGTACAGTTCAGTCGTTGAACAGAGTATGGACGAGCATAACGATTACGGTGAATTCGTGGCCTCGGTGGATTTTACGAAAGCAATGTGGGTCGAAACGATGTGGACGATTGATGAAGAAGATTATCTCGCGATGATTATGCGTGGTTATGTCGACATAGACGATGGTTTCCTTTCCTTAAGGCACGTGGACGATTCTGGACAAGTGCAAGATGGGGACCCAGGAATAATCGGAATTTCAAATCTCGTCTTTACAAAATCGTTGATTACCGTTGTGGTGAAACTGGAAGTTGATGGCGTTCCTGGCAGTGCAACCATCAGGGGCATCGCCGGTGATGAATCCTCTTCATACTCAGAGGTGGTGGGTCCACATCCTCTGACCGACGCACCTGGCATTCAAACCCTCACCTTCGTGTTTGATAACGAACAGGGGATAATGACAAACATCTGGGTTGTCGTTGCTATACCGACGTCAACCGGGATGACAGTGACGATAACTGACGTATCGATTTACCAAAAAGACTAGATAGATCGTGATCATCGTATGATGAAACCCCCACGCTTCCTGTTACAATAGACATATGGCACATCGTGGAGCGTATGATGAACGACTATAATCAGACAATAGGCTACTGGGATACTGTGTTTAATCAAGCGAAACTTCGTCTATTAGAAAGTGAAAAAAGCGGATACCCGCTTCTTGATGATGCGCTTGATTGGCTGAGTACGACTTCGTCAAAGGTGCTTGATTTTGGTTCAGGAAGCGGCGCCATGCTAGCTTACTTAGCCAAGCGCAAGGATGGACACTTCCACGGCATCGACGTTTCGCCACAGGCAATTGACTTCTCTAAACGTCTGTTTGAGATGAACCAACTCAAGAAAGGCTATTTTGAGGTGGGATCGGTGGGATCGTTATCGGAGTATGACAGCCAAACGTTTGACGCTGTCATCCTTTCAAACGTCCTCGATAACATCCACCTTAACGATGCGCTCGTCATCATTCAGGAAACCACAAGGCTCCTGAAAACCAAAGGGAAACTTCTTATCAAACTTAATCCCTACCTTGATGACGACGCGGTTGCCAATCAAGACCTCAACCGTTTAGCCAATGATTTCTATCTAGAACCAAGCGGCCTCTATCTCCTCAACAAGCCCGACATCTTCTGGTTAAACATATTAGCTAAGGATTACACCGTCCATAAACAGGTGAAAATCTTCTTCACAGAAAATCACCACAATCGCATGTATCTGTGCATAAAAAAGGCCTAAAATATGCATTTTTGCTGCAGCGCTTACAACACCGCCCCGTACGTTTTTAGATAACCATGAGAAAGGGAGTCGCTGAGACTCCCTTTTACGTTAAGGTATACACCCGTTTAACATCCGCATCGTCATCCAGCTCCACAAGATAATCGCCATGCAGTATCTCGTCTTTGTCCGCATGCTTGTATGCGACAAAGTAGGTGCTAATGATGTAACGATCCATGCGCCGTGCGTTGTAGACGTTGACCGCGACGAGCGGGTACTTGCCTTCAAGAACACAATGGTTTTTCTCAAGCGCCAAATCGATCATCTCTTT